>NZ_AEIQ01000120.1:0-2139 GCF_000152185.1 Dermacoccus sp. Ellin185
CTAGTGTCACGCGTCTGAACTTGTTTGACGAGTTGGGTGGGGCGATTGTAGTTCAGCGGTTACTGTATCGTTCAGTGCATGCTGACTCTTGCTTCCCGCTTAGACGCCATGCAGCGTCTGGGCCGGGCGATGGCCGACCCCACGCGTTCACGGATCCTTCTGTCGCTTCTGGCGTGCCCCGCGCATCCGGCAGAGCTCGCCAACGCGCTAGACCTGACGCGCTCGAATGTGTCGAACCACCTGGGTTGCCTGCGGGACTGCGGGATCGTGGTCGCCACCCATGAGGGCCGCCAGGCCCTTTACGAGATCGCTGACCCCCACCTCGCACGTGCGCTCACCGAGCTGGTCGAGGTCAAGCTGGCCGTCGACGCGGACGCCCCCTGCCTCGACGTCGCCTGCGAGGTGCCTGGTTGCCACGACGGCAGGTCCGGCGCATGACGGCCGCGGCGCTGCTCCAAGCGATCGGGCTCTTCATCGCGACCAACATCGACGACATCATCGTGCTCTCGCTCTTCTTCGCCCGAGGTGCCGGACGCCCCGGGACGACCGCGAAGATCTTGGCCGGGCAATACCTTGGCTTCGTCGGGATCCTCGCCGCCGCACTCGTGGTGACCTTGGGGGCGGGGTGGGCGCTGCCAGAGGAGGCGATTCCCTACTTTGGGCTCATCCCCCTCGCGCTGGGTCTCTGGGCTGCGTGGGAGGTCTACCGCGGCGAGGGCGACGACGATGATGCCGCCGTGTCAGGTAAGAGCGTTGCCGTGGCGACCGTCGCCGGCGTCACCTTCGCCAACGGTGGGGACAACATCGGCGTTTACGTCCCGGTCTTCCTCAACATCAGTACTCCCGCTGTCATCACCTTCTGCATCGTTTTCCTCGTGCTCGTGGCAGTGCTGGTGGCCACCGCCAAGTTCGTCGCCACGCGTCGACCCATCGCCGAGGTCCTCGAACGGCGGGAGCACATCCTCTTCCCCATCGTCCTGATCGGACTGGGCGTCGCAATCCTCGTCGGCGGCGGCGCGTTCGGTCTCTGATGTCACGCGCCTGAACTGGTTTGACGGGTGGCGTGGGGCAGGATTTCCTCGGCGGTCTTGGTCCAGATGAATGGGTGGCAGCGCTCGTTCCAGCCGTCGATGAAGGTGCTGATCGCTGTGACGAGTTGCTTGACGCTGTCGAAGGAGCCGCGGCGGATGGCCTGTCGGGTGATGATCCCGAAGAAAACCTCGACGAGGTTGAGCCAGGACCCGCTGGTCGGGGTGAAGTGCAACGTGATCCGCGGGTGCTTGGCCAGCCACTGCTTGATGTCCTCGTGCTTGTGGGTGTGGTAGTTGTCCAGGACCACGTGCAGCTCCCGGCGCGGGTAAGCCCTGGCGACCTTCTTGAGGAAGTCGAGGAACTCGGCCTTACCGTGCCGGTCGTAGCACTGGTCGGTCACCGCACCGGTGGCTACCTCGATAGCGGCGAACAGCGTGGTGGTGCCATTGCGCTTGTAGTCGTGGGTCGCCTTCTCCGGCAAGCCTGGTCGCAGCGGCAGGATCGGCGCGGTCCGGTTCAAGGCCTGGATCTGGGACTTCTCATCCACGCACAGCACGACCGCCTTCTCCGGTGGGTTCAGGTACAGCCCGACCACGTCGCGGACCTTGGCCTCCAGCTCCGGGTCTGTGGAGAACTTGAACGTCTCCCGCCGCCATGGCTTGACCCCGTACTTGCGCCAGGCACGGGCGACGGTGGCATCCCCGATCCCCAAGTGCCTGCCCAGCAACCGCGAGGACCAATGCGTCACCCCGAGTTTGGCCGGTGGCGGCTCGAGCGTGGTGGCGATGATCACGGCATCATCGATGCGTTTCGGTCGGCCCGAACGCTCCTCGTCCTCGAGGCCAGCGAGCCCGTCGACGGCGAACCGGTCACGCCACTTGATCACAGTCGGACGCGAGACCCCGACATGCCGCGCCACTGCCGAGGTGCCCGTCCCCGCCGCGACGGCCAGCACGATCCGCGCACGCTGCGCACGTCCCGCCGGCAACGTCCGCGACCGTGTCCACGAGGTCAGGGTCGCACGGTCCTCTTCGCTGATCTCCAGCACAGGTGACGGCATATGCCATCATCCCATACTGTCAACGAATTAATGACGCGCGACACTAG
>NZ_AEIQ01000119.1:0-57073 GCF_000152185.1 Dermacoccus sp. Ellin185
CCTCGCGCGGGCGGCCCTCGGGGGCCTCACGCAGCCGCACCTCGGCGGCGCCCGCGTCGACGTCGTTCGTCTCGAACGTGTGCCCGCCGGCAGCGAGGTAGGTGCTCGCCATCTCCTGCGCGCTCTCCGCCGTCACGCCGCGGGCCCACCCGGAAACGCCGAGCACGAACGCGCTGACACGCGTCCCGCTGCCGTTGAGCACGCGCGTCGGCACCCGCGGCGCCGCGTCACCGATGTGGCGAACCACCATCACAACCATCCAGACTTCTTGAACGCGCGCCACAGCAGCACGCCGATCGTCGCGAGCACGGCGATCATCAGGTAGTACCCGTAGTAGAACTCGTACCCACCGCCGCGGCCGCCGAAGTGCACGGACGCCTCCAGCTCCGGCACCGAGTGGAAGTTCGTGCCGTAGATGCCGGCGAGCATCGTCGGCACCGTCGCGATGGCGACCCACGCCGAAATCTTGCGCATGTCGTTGTTCTGCTGCACGCCGACCTGCGACAGGTACGCCGACAGCACGTCCGACAGCAACCGATCGTAGGTCTCGATGTGCTCGCTGACGAGTTGCAGGTGATCGAGAACGTCACGGAAGAACGGCGCGAACCCCTCGTCGACGAACGACGACGCGACGAGGCGCCGCGTCGGCTCGATGAGCGGCTGCACAGCCCACCGCGCCTCGAGCAGTTCGCGCTTCAGTTCGTAGATGTCGCTGACGTCCGTCGTCACGCTCGGCGTGAACACCTGATGCTCGATCGCGAGGACGTCGTCGCTGAGCTCCTCGTCGATGGCGAGGTACTTGTCGACGACCGCGTCCATGACCGAGTAGATGACCGCGACGGGGCCCTTCTCCAGCAGCCTCGGGTCGTGCTCCAACGCGGTGCGCACCGTCTCCAGCGGCGTCGGCTCACCGCGCCTGACGGTGACGACGAAGCGGTCGCCGACGAACACCATGAGTTCGCCGGTCTCGACGTCGGACGTCGCCTCGATGTAGCGCAACGTGCGCATGACGAGGAACGCCATGCCGTCGTAGACCTCGAACTTGGGGCGTTGCCCACCGCCGAGAGCGTCCTCGACCGCGAGGGGGTGCAGGCCGAACTCCGTGGCGATGAGCGAGAACTCGCCGGCCGTCGGATCCTTCAACCCGACCCACAGGAAGCCGTCGTCGTGCTCGCGCAGATCGGCGAGCCCGGCGTGCAGGTCGCCGCAGTCGATGCGCTTGCCGCCGCGATAGACGGCCTGGTCGATGATCACCGTCGTATTCTGCGCTACCGCGCTGCCCGCGCCGTGGCGCGACACGGGTCATGGACGGCCGGGCCGGTAGCCTGGCTTCGTGGCCACCATCATCCTGCTGCGGCACGGGCGCACGAGCGCCAACGCCTCCGGCGTCCTCGCCGGTTGGAGCCCCGACGTCCATCTCGACGAGCTGGGGCGCGCCCAGGCCGACGCCGCCGCCGCGGCGATCAGCGCCTGCTGCACGCCTGAGCGCATCGTCGCCTCGCCGCTCGTGCGCTGCCAGGAGACGGCGGACGCCCTGCGCGCGGCGAGCGGCGCCGCTGTCGAGACCGACGACGCCGTCGGCGAGTGCCGCTACGGCGCCTGGACGGGGCGCAAGCTCAGCGACCTCGCCGGCGAGGAGCTGTGGAAGCAGGTGCAGGAACACCCGTCGCAGGTGACGTTCCCGCCGAGCCCGCAGTTCGAGCACGAGTCGATGCTCGCCATGCAGCGACGCGCCGTCGACGCCGTGCGCGCCCTCGCGCGCGAGCTGGACGAACGCAGCAACGACGAGCAGGGCGGTTCGGGCGTGGGCGTCGTCGTCAGCCACGGGGACGTCATCAAGTCGGTGCTGTCGGACGCGCTCGGTCAGCACCTCGACGACTTCCAGCGCATCGTCCTTGCACCCGCGTCGATGAGCGTCATCCGCTTCGTCGGCGATCGCCCCTTCGTCCTCGCGATGAACGTGACCTCCGGTGGCCTCGGCGAGGCCGTCGGTCTGGCGCGCTCGACGAGCGCCGAATCCACCGTCGGTGGCGCCACCGGCGCGACGCAGTAGGCTCACGGACATGTCTGTAGTCGAGTTCAACCAGCCCGCGCGCTTCGTGGCGGGCACCGTCGGTGAGCCGGGCTCTCGCGAGTTCTACCTGCAGGTGCGTGACGCGCGCCGCGTCGAGGGCGTCGCCATCGAGAAGCAGCAGGTGGCTCTGCTCGCCGAGCGCCTCGAAGAGCTGCTCGACGAGGTCGGCGCCGACCGCGACGAGCCGGCCACCGCACCCGACAACGACCCGCTCGAACTGCCCGTCGACCCGCTGTTCCGCGTCGGCAGCATGAGCGTCAGCTGGAATCCGATGGAGCGCGTCTTCGCGCTCGAGTGCCACGACCTCGACGCCGAGATGGACCAGGACGATGACGGCGCCGCGATCACCGCCATCACGGGCCTGCGCGTCGTGCTCGCCCCGCCCGCGGCGCGCGAGTTCACGCGTCGTTCGCTCGCGCTCGTCGCGCAGGGCCGCCGTCCCTGCCCGCTGTGCAACGAGCCGCTCGACCCGCGCGGCCACGTCTGCCCCCGCGCGAACGGGTACCGACGCCGGTGAGCGAGACGCGCGACGTCACCTCCCGACCACTCGAGCTCGGCACGCCCGAACTGAGCGAGCTCGAGTGGCAGATCGAGGGTCGCCTCGTCGACGCCTCCAACGTCGTCGTGCGGTTGATGACGGCGACGGGGGAGCGCGCCGTGTTCAAACCCGTGCGTGGTGAACAACCGTTGCGCGACTTCCGGTCGGGGACGCTCGCGCACCGCGAGGTCGCGACCTACCTCGTCGCCGCCGCGGCCGGCATGCGCTGCGTTCCGGAGACGACGTGGCACGTCGACCCGCAGCTCGGCGAGGGATCCCTGCAGCGCTGGGTCGGACCGCTCGAACCGGCCGAGCAGGACCAGGTGGCGTTGCTCGACGAGGACGAGCTGACTGACGACGTGCACGCGATCGCCGCGTTCGACACCGACGAGGGCCCCCTCGTGCTCGCTCACCACGACGGTGACCCACTACGCGACGTCGCGCTGCTGGACGTGCTGACGAACAACGCCGACCGCAAGGGTTCTCACCTCATCGAGGACACATCGGGCGGGGGAGACATGCAGCTCTACGCCATCGATCACGGCCTGACGTTCCACATCGACGACAAGCTGCGCACCGTCCTGTGGGGCTTCGCCGGTGAACCGTTGAGTGCGGCGCACGACGCGTGCCTCACGGCGCTCCTGGCCGCGCGAGACGGGCTCGGCGCGCAGCTCAGCGCACACCTCGACGATGACGAGGTCGAGGCGTTCTTCGAGCGCGTGGCGGCGCTGCGCACCGCCGGCGTGTTTCCACAGCCGCCGTCCGATCGCTACCCGCTGCCGTGGCCGCCGCTGTGAGAGCCCACGAGGGCCTCGCCGTGACGCGTCCGCCGGGCGGAGGCGTCGGTCGCACCCGTTAGGCTGAGGCGGTGAAATCCTGGTCTCGCCCTGCGCTCAACCCCGTCGCCTCCCCGGCTGGAGCCGACATCGACGTCCGCCTCTTCGACACGGCAGCCGGTGAGATCGTCCCGATCGACCTCGGCGAGCAGGCCGGGCTGTACGTCTGCGGCATCACGCCGTACGACGCGACGCACCTCGGCCACGCGGCCACCTACGTCACCTTCGACATCGCCCAGCGCGTCATGATCGACGCGGGCGCGCAGGTCACCTACGTGCAGAACGTCACCGACGTCGACGACCCACTGCTCGAGCGGGCCGCCCGAGACGGCGTCGACTGGCGTGAGCTCGCGACGAGCGAGATCGAGCTGTTCCACGGCGACATGGAGGCCCTCGGTGTCATCCCGCCGCAGCACTACGTCGGCGTCGTCGAGTCGATGACCTTGCATTCGACCAACGTCGCCCGGCTGCTCGAGCGCGGTCTCGCCTACACCGTCGACGTACCCGCCGCCGAGAACGCCGCTGCCGGCGCGAAGGACGTCTACCTCGACCTCGCGCAGCAGCCGACGTTCGGTTCGGTCTCGCACTGGGACCGTGAGCAGATGATGGCCGTCTTCGCCGACCGCGGCGGCGACCCAGAGCGTGAGGGCAAGCGCGACGTCTTCGACCCGCTGCTGTGGCGCGCCGAGCGTGAGGGAGAGCCGGCGTGGGACGGCGGCCCCGGCGTCGGACGCGGCCGACCTGGCTGGCACATCGAGTGCACGTCGATCGCGCTCGAGCACCTCGGCAACGGTTTCACGCTGCAGGGCGGCGGCACCGACCTCATCTTCCCGCACCACGAGATGAGCGCCGTGCAGGCCAACGCGCTGACGGGGCAGCCGCCGTTCGCGCACCACTACGCGCACCAGGGCATGGTCGGCTACGACGGCGAGAAGATGAGCAAGAGCAAGGGCAACCTCGTCAAGGTGTCCGTGCTGCGCCGCGAGGGCGTCGACCCGATGGCGATCCGGCTCGTCCTGCTCGACCAGCACTACCGCACCGACTGGGAGTACACCGACGCGCTGCTCGACGCCGCGAAGGAGCGCCTCGCGACGTGGCGACGCGCCATCGAGGCGGATGGCGTCGACGCGACGCCCACGATCGAAGCGGTCCGCCGCGCCCTGCGCAGCGACCTCGACACGCCCGCCGCGCTCGCCGCGATCGACGCCTGGTGTGCAGCCGAGGGCGAAGAAGCCGTCGGCTCCGCACAGCAGATCCACGACGTCGTCGACGCCCTGCTCGGGGTCAAGCTGTGACCACGACGATCAGCCCGGCCAGCGCCGCGACGATGTTCGTCCTGCTCGAAGGCCCGAGCGACGTCGCGGCCGTCGCGGCCCTCATGGAGCGTGACGGGCTCGCGAGCCCGAACGTCGAACTCGTCAACCTGCAGGGCGCGACGAACGTCGGCCGTGTCCTCGGCGAGATCCGGCAGATCCGATCCGACGCCGACGTCGTCGGGCTCTGCGACGCCGCCGACACCCGCGCGGCCGAGAAGGCGCTCGCCGACGACGGGCTGCCCGTGCTCGACGCGAGCGACCTGCCCGTCTATGGCTTCTTCGTCTGCGAACCCGACCTCGAGGGGGAACTGATCCGCGCGCTCGGCGCCGAGCGCGCGAAGGCCGCCATCGAGGGCGCGGGTCTCGGCAGCAAGTTCGATGCGCTGCGCACACAGGCCGCGTGGGCCGACGAACCGCTCGCGGATCAGCTGCGCCGGTTCGCGCGCGCCGTGTCCGGTCGCAAGGAGAACGCGGCCGCTGTGCTGGCCGCGGCGCTCGGCGCCGACGAGGTACCCGAGCCGCTCGCGATGCTGCTCGACCGGATCAGGTACGCCTGAGCGCAGCTGCCTCCGGGAGCCCTTCGAGCGCGGTCATGACGTGAACGCATCGAAAGCCCAGCGCGGCTTTGCGCGCGAGGATGGCGGTGTTCGTCCCGGCGCAGTAGGTCTGGACCCATTGCGTCGCGCTCGCCTGCGGAAGTGACTGCAGGTGCTCGAGATTGACGACCTTGAGCGTCCGCGCGACGCCCGCACCACGGCAGGAGCGGTCGACGAGCGTGTCGTCCTGCAACGCGATCTGCGGGGCGCGTCGCTCGCCAGCAGGATCTGCGTGTACCCGGCCGGCCGCCGAGCCAGGCGAGGGCGCGCACGAGGAGATACCCCTCCTCGACGTGACGCTCGTCCTCGCGGCGGCGGGCGTCGCCGTCACGCTTGCCGGGCAGGGTGAGGCCGCCGAGCGGGTCGTCGTCGGCCATCTGAGGGCCGAACCGCGTCGTCGCGCCTGCGAGCGCACCCCGACCATCACCTCAGCGGGCTCGCCTGCCTCCTGTTCGATGAGTGCGGCGCCGACGATCTCGTCACCTCGTCGCGCGACGAATCCGTGCAGCAGGTGCCCCGGTTCGTGGGCGGCCACCTGCGCGCGGGCCGCCCGGTCGGTGCGCCCGCAGGGGTGCTCGCGCCCGGCCGCCAGGGCGTCGCGCAGGGTGACGTTCCAGGCGTCGATCGCGGTGGGGTCATCGACGTCGAGCGGGGTGATCGCACAGGATTCATGGCTTCATCCGACCAATTGAGCGCGACGAGGGCGACCTCACCCGAGCGGGTCGGTGCCGCGCAGCCGCTCGAAGATGAGGCTCGTCTGCGCCTGCGCGATGCCCGGCATGCCGGTGAGCCGATCGAGGACGAAGTCGCGCAGCGCGTTCGGCGACTCGGCGCACACATGGATGAGGAAGTCGTTCTCACCCGCCACGTGGTAGGCGGCGATGACGCCGGGGACGGTGACGATCGCTGCGCGGAAGGCGTCCATCTGCTCACGTCGATGCCCGGCGAACCGGACGGCGACCATCGCCTCCATGGCGCGCCCCAGCCGGGCGAGGTCGACGTCGGCGTGGACACCGGCGAGAACGCCCTGCTCGCGCAGCGTGCGCACGCGGATGCTGCACGTCGACTCGGGCAGGCCGATGCGGCGCGCCAGCTCGGCGTTCGGCATGCGTCCCTCCGCGAGGAGCAGTTCGACGATGCGACGGTCCGTGGCGTCGGGTTGCCACGACGGCCCGTAGCGGGTACGACGATTCCCCCGTTCCGCAGGGGAGCGCGGTGCACTACTCGAAGGTTTCACCGTCTGCTCGCTTCGTCGTGAGATCTCTTCAGTCAGATGGACAGCGGATGCTGTGTTCTTCCATTCTTCCTGTGTGACAGATCACATGGAATCACTCGCCACCGCCGCCGTCCACGCCGGGCGTGACGACGTCACCGCCCTCGGTGTGCACGTGCCGAGCCTCGATGCGTCGACGACGTACCCGCTGCTCAGCATCGAGCGCGGCGGCGACTCGTACGAGGTGCTCGCGACGGGCGGGCACCCCGTCGTCGACGGCTCCCTCGTGTACCAGCGCCTGTGGAACCCGAACGTCGACCGGTTCGAGCGTGCCGTCGCGCAGCTCGAGGACGCTGACGAGGCCGTCGCGTTGGCGACCGGCATGGCCGCCATCAGCGCAGTGCTACTCGCGGCCGTCGCGGCGGGCACCCCGCACGTCGTCGCCGTCCGCCCGCTGTATGGCGGCACCGATCACTTGCTCGCCACTGGCCTGCTCGGCACGCGGGTGACGTGGGCGGGCGTCGACGAGATCGCCGACGCGATCGAGGCCGACACGGGCCTGGTCGTCCTCGAGTCTCCCGGCAACCCGACGCTCGACCTCGTCGACATCGCGGCCGTCGTGCGCGCCGCGGGCGACGTGCCCGTCATGGTCGACAACACGTTCGCCACGCCCGTGCTGCAGCAGCCGCTCGCGCTCGGTGCGACGTTGAGCGTGCATTCGGCGACGAAGTTCATGGGTGGTCACGGCGACCTCATGGGCGGCGTCGTCGCGTGTGACGAGGCGTGGGCGCCGCGGCTGCGTCAGGTGCGCGCCATCACGGGGGCGCTGTTGTCGCCCTCGAACGCGTACGGGTTGCACCGTGGGCTGCAGACGCTGCCGATTCGGGTCAAGGCGCAGCAGGAAGGCGCGCGCGCCGTCGCCGAGTGGCTGCTGACGCGCGGCGAGGTGGACGCCGTCATGTGGTCGGGGTTGCCGCAGTTCGACGTCGACGGCATCGCGGCCCGTCAGATGGCCGGGCCCGGTTCGGTGCTCGCGTTCGGCATGGCCGACGGTTTCGATGCGGCCGCCGTCGTGACGTCGGCCTGCCGCCTCATCGTGCACGCCGTCTCGCTCGGGGGAGTCGACACGCTCATCCAGCACCCGGCAGCCCTGACGCACCGTCCCGTGGAGGGGGACGCGAAGCCGTCACAGTCGGTGCTGCGCCTGTCCGTGGGCCTCGAAGACCCCGCCGACCTCATCGCCGACCTCAGCCAGGCCTTCGACGCGGTGCATCAGCGCGGTTGAGCGTGTATCGCTGGGCTACCGGTGGCGGTCACCGCGCTGCGGTGGCCGCCATCGTCCGGGCCGGATGACGCGTGACGCGGCTCAGGTCCTGCACACGCCTGGCGTCAAACCCGATCTCGTCGAGGTCTTCAGCGGCACCCAGCGCCGCCGTCTGCGCGCGATCTGCGCGCGGGCTCATGCGCCGACGCCCCCGCGGGGTTCAGCACGCAGCTCCAGACCCAGCGCGTCGAGGACGGCCGTGAGCTTGTCGAGTCGCACCGTGGCCTTGTTCTGCTCGAGCGAGCGGACGAAGCGTTCGGAGACATCAGCCAGTTCGGCAAGCTCCATCTGGCCGAGGCCGAGGCTGCGCCGCCTCGCTCGCACGTCCTGAACAGGCTCATGCACCCTTCATCGGAACGATCGTGCCGTCAGAGCACTCGTCCTGGGCCGATTCGACCCGAAGCGACACGATCGTTCCGCTTTGGGGTTGAACACACTGCTCGCGCCAACACCGGCACGATCCGACGAGGACCCCTGCTGCCGTCGTCGCGAGAAACTCGGCACGATCATGCCGCTCACGCCAGCCGTTCCGACGGCCCGTCAGACCGTGTCGCCCCCAGGGCCCTGCTCCCCGCGGCGGCTGTCGCCGTCCCGCCGGCGCAGGAACTGCTCGAACTGTTCGGCGATCGCATCGCCGGAGGCCTCGGGCAGTTCGGTGACGTCCATCGAGTGCTCGAGCGTGTCGACGTAGGAGGTCATGTCGCCGTCCTGCGCGACGAGTTCGCTGACGCCACGCTCCCAGGCCCGCGCCTGCTCCTCGAGATCGCCCTCGGGCAGCGCGACGTCGAGCAGTCTCGACAACCCCTGCACCATCGTCCACGTCACCTTCGGCTGCGGGCTGCCCAGCGCGTACTGCGGCATGACGACCCACTGCGCGATCGTCGTCACATCCGAGCGCCCGAGCGCATCGATGAGAATGCCGACGATGCCCGCCGGGCCGACGTACGTCGGCGTCTTCGCGTCATACGCCTCACGCGTCGCCGGCTGCGGCGACGTCAGCGTGACAGGCAGCGGCCGCGTGTGCGGCGTGTCCCCACCGAGCGCACCGCACACCACGACGCGCGCCGGCTCGCTCGCATGGATGGCGTCGAGCAGTTCGGCGAGAAACGCCTTCCACCGGAACGACGGCTCGATGCCCTTGACGATGAGCACGTCGCCCACGGCGTCGAGTCGCGTGTGGAAGATCTCCGTCGTGCGCCAGATGACGCGGCGCTCGCCGTCGACGACGTCGATGCGCGGTTGGTTGACCTGGAAGTCGTAGTAGTCCTCCGGGTCGACGTCGGCCCACAGGCGCGCGCCGGTGGCCTTGACGAGGTGATCCATCGCGTCGAACGCGGCGCCGGTGACGTCGTTCCAGCCCTGGAAGGCGACGAGGACGGTCGGTGGGGTCGACGTGGTGAGGTCGAAGTGACGACGCACAGCGTGTCTCCTTCTGCAGGTCGTGAGAGTGGATCGGGCGCGCGGCGACGATGCGGCGAGGGCCTGACATTCCAGTATGCGGCCAACGGCGTGCACGCTCCAAGGCGGGGCGACGCCGCTCGATAGCATGATGCGACATCCACCCGCCCTCGAAGGGACGTCACGTGAGCAGCCGCTCCAAGGCAACCGACCCGACCACGACCGACCACGACGCCCGCCGCGACGCAGGCGGGGATCGCAGCGAGGAGCTGGCCGCGCTCATGCGTGAGCGAATCCTCGTCATGGACGGCGCGATGGGCACGATGATCCAGCGGCACGGGTTGAGTGAGGACGACTACCGCGGTGAGCGATTCGCCGACTGGCCGAGCGACCTCAAGGGCAACAACGACCTGCTGTCACTGACGCAGCCCGACATCATCGAGGGCATCCACCGCGAGTACCTCGAGGCCGGCGCTGACATCGTCGAGACGAACACGTTCAACGCGCAGCGCATCTCATTGGCTGATTACGACATGTCCGAGTTCGCGTACGAATTCAACGTCGAATCCGCGAAACTCGCTCGCACTGCTGCCGATTCGGTGACCACCGGGGCGCGTCCGAGGTTCGTGGCCGGCGCGATCGGCCCGACGAACCGCACGGCGTCGATCTCACCGGACGTCAACGACCCGGGCGCGCGCAACGTCAGCTTCGACGACCTCGTCGGCGCCTACCTCGAGCAGGCCCGCGGCCTGGCCGACGGCGGCGTCGACCTCATGCTCATCGAGACGATCTTTGACACGCTCAACGCGAAGGCCGCGATCTTCGCGCTGGAGCAGCTGTTCGAGGAACGCGGGCGGCGCTGGCCCGTCATCATCTCCGGCACGATCACCGACGCCTCCGGCCGCACCCTGTCGGGGCAGACGGGCGAGGCGTTCTGGAACTCGGTGCGTCACGCGCGCCCGCTCGCCGTCGGACTCAACTGCGCGCTCGGCGCCGACGAGATGCGCCCCTACGTCGCCGACCTCTCGCGCATCGCCGACTGTTTCGTCTCCTGCTACCCGAACGCTGGCCTGCCCAACGCGTTCGGCGAGTACGACGAGACACCCGAGGCGATGACGCAGACCGTCGCCGCATTCGCGGGCGACGGCCTCGTCAACCTCGTCGGCGGATGCTGCGGCACCTCGCCCGATCACATCGGGGCGATCGCCGACGCGGTCGCCGCCACGGCCCCGCGCAGCGTGCCCGACGTCGCGCCCGCCCTGCGCCTGTCCGGGCTCGAGCCGTTCACCGTCGACGAGGATTCGCTGTTCGTCAACGTCGGTGAGCGCACGAACATCACCGGTTCGGCGCGCTTCCGCAAGCTCATCAAGGACGGCGACTACGCGACGGCGCTGTCCGTCGCCCGTCAGCAGGTCGAGAACGGCGCGCAGATCATCGACGTCAACATGGACGAGGGCATGATCGACGGCGTCGCCGCGATGGATCGCTTCTGCAAGCTCATCGCCTCCGAACCCGACATCTGCCGCGTCCCGGTCATGGTCGACTCCTCGAAGTGGGAGGTCATCGAGGCCGGGCTGAAGTGCATCCAGGGCAAGTCGATCGTCAACTCGATCTCGATGAAGGAGGGCGTCGAACCGTTCATCGAGCACGCCCGGCTGTGCAAGCGCTACGGCGCGGCGATCGTCGTCATGGCGTTCGACGAGGACGGCCAGGCCGACACCCTCGAGCGGCGCAAGACGATCACGAAGCGGGCCTACGACATCCTCACCGGCCCCGACGTCGACTTCCCGGCCGAGGACATCATCTTCGACCCGAACATCTTCGCGATCGGCACGGGCATCGAGGAGCACGCCAACTACGGCGTCGACTTCATCGAGGGCACGCGATGGATCAAGGCGAACCTGCCCGGCGCCCTCGTCAGCGGCGGCGTGTCGAACGTGTCGTTCAGCTTCCGCGGCAACAACCCGGTGCGCGAGGCGATCCACGCCGTCTTCCTCTACCACGCGGTCGCCGCGGGGATGGACATGGGCATCGTCAACGCCGGCGCGCTCGTCGTCTACGACGAGATCGACCCCGAACTGCGCGAGCTGATCGAGGACGTCGTCCTCAACCGGCGCGCCGACGCGACCGAGCGGCTGCTCGAGGCCGCCGAACAGTACAACTCGAGCGGTGAGCAGGCGGAAGCGAAGACGGAACAGTGGCGCGAACTGCCGGTGCGCGAACGCATCACGCATGCGCTCGTCAAGGGCATCGACGACCACGTCGAAGCCGACACCGAGCAGATGCGCGCCGAGCTGGAGGCCGAGGGCAAGCGTCCGCTCGAGGTGATCGAGGGCCCGCTCATGGACGGCATGGGCGTCGTCGGTGACCTGTTCGGCGCCGGCAAGATGTTCCTGCCGCAGGTCGTGAAGTCGGCGCGCGTCATGAAGAAGGCCGTCGCCTACCTCATCCCGTTCATCGAGGCGGAGAAGGAAGCGAGCGGCGTCACGAGCAAGCAGACGAACGGCACCGTCGTGCTCGCCACCGTCAAGGGCGACGTGCACGACATCGGCAAGAACATCGTCGGCGTCGTGCTGCAGTGCAACAACTACGAGGTGATCGACCTCGGCGTCATGGTCGCTCCGCAGAAGATCCTCGACGCTGCGCGCGAGCACGACGCCGACATCATCGGGCTGTCGGGCCTCATCACGCCGTCGCTCGACGAGATGGTGCACCTGGCCTCTGAGATGCAGCGTCAGGGCTTCACTCAGCCGCTGCTCATCGGCGGCGCGACGACGTCGCGTGCGCACACGGCCGTCAAGATCGACGGGCGCTACGACGAGCCCGTCGTGTGGGTGAAGGACGCCTCGCGCTCGGTTCCGGTCGTCGCTGCGCTGTTGTCGACGGGGGAGCGACGCGAGGCGTTGCTCGCCGACGTCGTCGCCGACTACGACGCGTTGCGCGCCCGACACGCGGCCAAGCGCGACGAGCGTCCGTTGCTGACGCTCGACGAGGCGCGGGCCAACGTCACCGAGATGGACTGGGCTGCAGGCGTTCCCGACGCTCCGGCCCTTGCCGTCGACGGCGCCCCCGTGACGAGGGTGTTCACCGACTACCCGGTGAGCGAGCTGCGTGAGTACATCGACTGGCAGCCGTTCTTCGCCGCCTGGGAGATGAAGGGGCGCTTCCCCGACATCCTGAGCAACCCCGCGCAGGGCGAGGCGGCGCGCAAGCTGTACGACGACGCGCAGACGATGCTCGACCGCATCAGTGACGAGGGCTGGTTGCACCCGGCGGGTGTCATCGGGTTCTGGCCGGCGCAGGCCGACGGTGACGACACCGTGCTGTTCGGCGACGCGTCGCGTTCGGCCGAGGTGGCGCGCCTGCACCACCTGCGTCAGCAGGGCACGCACCGTGACGGCGTGCCGAACCGCTCGCTCGCCGACTTCGTCGCCCCTACGGGTGCGGCCGACGACTGGGTCGGTGCGTTCGCCGTGACGGCTGGGACGGAGCTGCCGGAGCGGATCCGCGCGTTCAAGGACGACCTCGACGACTACTCGGCGATCCTGCTCGAGGCCCTCGCCGACCGCCTCGCGGAGGCGTTCGCCGAGCGGCTGCACGAGCGTGTGCGTCGCGAGTTCTGGGGTTACGAGGCAGGGGAGAAGCTGTCGAACGACGAACTCATCAGGGAGCGCTACCAGGGCATCCGTCCCGCGCCCGGCTACCCGGCGTGCCCCGAGCACACCGAGAAGGACACGCTGTTCGACCTGCTCGACGTGACCGCGTCGATCGGGGTCGAACTGACCGAGTCGCGCGCGATGTGGCCCGGCGCGTCCGTGAGCGGGTGGTACTTCGCGCATCCGCAGGCGCAGTACTTCGTCGTCGGGCGGATCGGGCGCGATCAGGTCGCCGACTACGCTGAGCGCAAGGGATGGACGATGGCCGAGGCCGAGCGCCACCTGGCCCCCAACCTCGGATACGACCCGGAGGACTGACGCGTGAACCCGACGCCGCACCTGAACCATCTCGACGCCCGCCTCGACGCGCTCGACTCATCGGCGTCCTCGCGCGCGGCGCATGGTTCGCATGCCCCCCGCGCGATCCTGTGGGACATGGATGGCACCGTCATCGACACCGAGCCGTACTGGATGGAGGCCGAGCGCGGCCTGATCGAGTCGTACGGGGCGTCGTGGAGCGAGGAGCAGGCGTTCCAGCTCGTCGGCAACGCGCTGCCCGTCACGGGTCGGATGATCAAGGATCAGACGGGTATTCCGTTGACGCCGGACGAGATCGTCGACATCCTGCTCGAGCAGGTCATCGAGAAGCTGAAGCAGCACGTGCCGTGGCGCCCCGGCGCGCAGGAGCTGCTGCTCGCCGCCCACGAGGCGGGGATGCCGTGCGCGCTCGTCACGATGTCGTACGAGTCGTTCGCGCGGGTGCTCGTCGACGCGCTGCCGGCCGGGACGTTCGAGGTCGTCGTCACCGGTGACATGGTGAGCGCGGGCAAACCGGACCCGGAGGCGTACGTGCGGGCCGCGGCAGAGCTGGGCCTGCGCCCGGATCAGTGCGTCGCGATCGAGGATTCGGCGACGGGCGTGCGCTCGGCCGTCGCGGCCGGCGTCCCCACGCTCGCCGTGCCGCATCTCGTCGAGATTCCGCAGCTCGACGGCCTCGTCGTCGTCCCCGACCTCGCCGCCGTCAGCCTCGACGACCTGCCGCGTCTGGCGGAGCAAGCTCGCGCGACGCGCTGATGCTCGAGCCGGCCCGGCAGGCCGTGGCACAGGCGAATGTGACCGAAAATCGCAGATGGGTACGCCGTTCGCGAATGTGGACGTAGATCGCAGATGGGGCGGGCACGGACGGAGACAAGAGTCGGTGAGGGGCGGAGTCGAGTTGCTCCACCCCTCACCGTTGCGAACCCGTCAGTCCTGGGGCGTGGGGGTTGCCAGGGCGTGGGCGGTGTCGGGGTCGACGTAGACGCTGCGCCCGAGCTCGACGAACGTCTTCGACATCTGCTGCATGCCCTCGCGCGCCTCGCTCTCGCTGACGACGCGCTGCTGGGCGCCGGCGTCGCCGAAGCGGTCGCGCACGTCCTGGCTGATGCGCATCGAGCAGAACTTCGGCCCGCACATCGAGCAGAAGTGTGCTGTCTTCGCCGCCTCGGCGGGCAGCGATTCGTCGTGGAACTCGCGCGCGGTGTCGGGGTCGAGCGACAGGTTGAACTGGTCGTTCCAACGGAACTCGAAGCGCGCCTTGCTCAACGCGTCGTCCCACGCTCGCGCGCCGGGGTGGCGCTTCGCGACGTCCGCGGCGTGCGCCGCGAGCTTGTACGTGATGACGCCGGTCTTGACGTCATCACGGTTCGGCAGGCCGAGGTGCTCCTTCGGCGTGACGTAGCACAGCATCGCGGTGCCACCCATCGCGATCGTCGTCGCGCCGATGGCGGAAGTGATGTGGTCGTAGCCGGGTGCGACGTCGGTGACGAGCGGGCCGAGCGTGTAGAACGGCGCGCCGTCACACCACTCCTGCTGCAGGCGCACGTTCTCCTCGACGAGGTCGAGCGGCACGTGCCCGGGGCCCTCGACCATGACCTGGACGTCGAACTGCCATGCCCGCTTCGTCAGCTCGGCGAGGGTGCGCAGCTCGGAAAGCTGCGCCTCGTCGTTGGCGTCGGCGGTACAGCCAGGGCGCAGGCCGTCACCGAGGGAGAAGGCGACGTCGTAGCGGGCGAAGATCTCGCACAGCTCGTCGAAGTGGGTGTAGAGGAAGTTCTCCTCGTGGTGCGCGAGACACCAGCCGGCCATGATCGAGCCGCCGCGGCTGACGATGCCCGTGATGCGCTCGGCCGTCATCGGCACGTAGCGCAGCAGCACGCCGGCGTGGATCGTCATGTAGTCGACGCCCTGCTCGCACTGCTCGATGACGGTGTCGCGGAAGATCTCCCACGTCAGCTTGTCGGCCTCACCGTTGACCTTCTCGAGGGCCTGGTAGATCGGCACGGTGCCGATCGGGACGGGGGAGTTGCGGAGGATCCACTCGCGCGTTGTGTGGATGTCGTCACCGGTCGACAGGTCCATGACGGTGTCGGCGCCCCACGTCGTCGCCCACGTCAGCTTGTCGACCTCCTCGGCGATCGACGACGTCACGGCCGAGTTTCCGATGTTCGCGTTGACCTTGACGAGGAAGCGACGCCCGATGATCATCGGCTCGCTCTCCGGGTGGTTGACGTTGGCGGGGATGATCGCGCGTCCGGCGGCGACCTCGTCGCGCACGAGTTCGAGGGCGCAGTTCTCGCGGGCGGCGACGAATCGCATCTCGGGGGTGATCAATCCCTTACGGGCGTAGTGCATCTGGGTGACGACGGCGCCGTCCTTCGAGCGCAGCGGTGCGCGACGTTCGCCGCGCCACTCGTGGCTCGCCTCACCGCGTCGGACGGCCGAGCGGCCGTCGTCGAGCAGGGTGCGCTCTCGGCCGGCGTACGTCTCGACGTCGTCGCGCTCGGCGATCCACTCGGCGCGCAACGGCGGCAGCCCGACCTCGGGGTCACTGCCCGGGCCGGAGGTGTCGTACAGCTCGACGGGAGCGTTGGCCGCGCCGGTGCCGGGGGAGTTGTCGAGGATGACCTCGGTGTAGGGCACGCGCAGGCCGTCCGCGTCTCGGTACTGCTTGCGGCGAGCGTCCGATCCGTCAGCGGGGGTGGTTGCGCGCCTCTGAACCGCGGCCGACGCCGGCGACGTGGCTGCTCGGTCGGTGGTGGCCGCGAGGTCGCGGGCGTTGAACGTCGTCATGATGGTGCCTCCTTCGGATCGGACGAAGGCACGGCAAGACCCCACGCAGCAGGCGTCGACGAACGTCGGCACCGAACGGAGGATGAGCGACCATGAGGTCTCCTTGGCTGCCTGCGCCGGCATGATCCGGGTCAGGTCGGGTAGCGGTCGGAGCAGTATCAGCTCCCTCTCAGCCCTGTTCTCAGGACTCCCACGAAGGACGCTTCCGACTATGGCACATCCCGGCAGACGAACGTGACGAAGGGGTCCGTCAGGTTCGTGACGAACCTGACGGACCCCTCCGGTCACGAGTCGTGCTCAGCGGCGCAACATCTCTTCCATCGTCGGCACCGCGACGAACGGATCGCGCGCCCGATTGCGCGTCTCGGCAAGCGTACGAACCGATTTCGACGATGTTCTCGGCGCTTCCCCATCCTTGGACACGCGCGCGCCAGAACCGCCGTTCACCACCACGTCTGCTCCGCCGAGCACGCGCTCTAGCTGCTGCGTCAACTCACCGGCGGCCTCGCTCGCCCGCGCTTCCAGGCCTCGCCCGGCCCAGTCGTCGGGCGCGGCGTAGACCGCCGTCGGCATGACGAGCGCCTTCATGTACGCGAACAGCGGTCGCAAGGCGGTGTCCGTCACCAGTGAGTGTCGGGCGGAACCGCCCGTCGCGCCGACGATGACGGGCACGCCGCTCAGCACGCCGCCCGCAGTCGCATCCCAGAACGACTTGAACAAGCCCGTGAAGCTCGCCTTGTACGTCGGCGTCACCGCGACCACGGCGTCGGCCGCGCCCAGCACCTCGTAGGCGTCCGCGAGCGCCGGGGGAGCGAACCCCGTCAACGACGCCGTCGTGATGTCGTGCGCCAGCGCCCGCAGGTCGATCCGCTCGACGACGACCTCGCTGCCCTGCTCCCGCGCACTCTCGACAACCGCGTCGCTCAGCAGCTGGGCGAGACGATGCGTCGACGATTCCTCACTCAACCCGCCGCTGATCACGGCGAGGCGTGCCGTCCAGTTCATCATCGTGTTCTCCTTCGTCTCGTTGCTCTGAGTTTGGGCGTAACGCCGCCGCCGGCGTCGCCCGCCCGGCCCGGTCAGCCGAGTTGTCGACGAACCGGGCTGATGCTCAACGGTCTTCGGCGCGCGTTCCCGTCACGTCGTCGGTCTTCGGAGCACGCGGCACACCTGTCTCGACGCCGCCCATCTGACCGGCGTCAGCCGAGGGCGTGTCGGTCGCCTGGGCAGCGCGCGCAGCCAGCAGGCTGGCATGCGTCGGGGCATCAGGCACGCCGGCGGCGCGTCGGATGTCCATCTCGGCGCGCAGCTGCGGCACGACCTTCGTGCCGAGCAGCTCGATCTGGTGCATGACCTCGGCGTGCGGCAGCCCGGCGTGGTCGATGAGGAACAGCTGACGCTGGTAGTCACCGACGTAGTCGCGGAAGCCGAGCGTGGCCTCGACGACCTCGTCCGGCGTGCCGACCGTCAGCGGCGTCTGACGCGTGTAGTCCTCCAACGAACCCGCCCCGCCGTAGACCGGCGCGTGATCGAAGTAGGGGCGGAACGTCTCCATCGCCTTCGCCTTCGACTCGGCCATGAACACCTGCCCACCGAGGCCGACGATCGCGTCCTGCGCCCGGCCGTGACCGTAGTGCTCGAAGCGTTCCCGGTAGAACTGCACCATCTGCGCAGCGTGCTGCGGCGGCCAGAAGATGTGGTTGTGGAAGAAACCGTCACCGTAGTAGGCGGCCTGCTCCGCGATCTCGGGGCTGCGGATCGAGCCGTGCCAGACGAACGGCGCGATGTCGTCGAGCGGGCGCGGCGTCGAGGTGAAACCCTGCAGCGGTGTGCGGAACTTGCCCTCCCACGTCACGTTCTCTTCGTTCCACAGGCGGCGCAGCAGCGCGTAGTTCTCGATGGCGAGCGGGATGCCGTCGCGGATGTCCTTGCCGAACCACGGGTAGACCGGGCCGGTGTTGCCACGCCCCAGCATGAGGTCGACGCGGCCGCCGGCGAGATGCTGCGCGTAGGCGTAGTCCTCGGCGATGCGCACCGGGTCCGTCGTCGTGATGAGCGTCGTCGACGTCGACAGGATGATGTTCTTCGTCACCACCGCGAGGTTCGCCATCAGCACGGCCGGGTTGGCCGGTGCGACGAACGGCGGGTTGTGGTGCTGGCCGGTGGCGAAGACGTCGAGGCCCACCTCGTCGGCGAGCTTCGCCATCTCGACGGTGTTCGCGATGCGCTCGTGCTCGCTGACGGTGCGCCCTGTCGTCGGGTTCGTCGTGACGTCACCGACGGTGAAGATGCCGAACTGCATGAGGGCCTCCCTTGGTCCATGCATTCATGTAGTTGAAAATGCAACTACTTGCGGAACGGGACGGCGCGGCCGGTTATTCCAGCTGCGCGCGCGGTGACCCTGGCCCTGCGCGGCCCAACTGCGATCCCCGTACCCATCTGCGATCTTCGTCTTATTCAATGGACGTTGGTGAATGAGCGGTTGTCGTCAGCCTCGCCGCGGAGGCGGGCGCGGTGCAGGAGGCGATAGATGCCCGCAACGCGTCACTCGGACGGTGGCTGCCGCTTCGACGACCGGCCCGAACGGTCATCCTTCAGTCGCCATCGACGTCTCCGAGGTCGCCGGTGGTGCGGGGACCGAGCGCGAGACGCGCCGCGTGCTCGGGCAGCGGCGGGGGAGTGCCGCCCCATTCCGGGCACAGCGCCTTGTGATCGCACCACGAGCACAAGCGCGACTTCTTGGGCCGCCAGTCACCCGTCCGAGCGCAGCGCTCGATCGCGCGCCACAGCGCCTTGAGCTTGCGTTCGAGCGCGAGCAAGTCGGCCTCGTCGGGTTGATAACGCAAGAACTGACTGTTGCCCAGGTAGACGAGTTGCAGCATGAGCGGCATGACGCCCCGCGTGCGCCAGATGACGAGCGCGTAGAACTTCATCTGGAACAACGCCTTGTTCTCGAAGAGCTCCGACGGCGCCCGTCCCGTCTTGTAGTCGACGACGCGGATCTGCCCGCCGGGAGCGACGTCGAGGCGGTCGATGTACCCGCGCAGCGTGAGCCCGTCGAGGTCGGCCTCGACGTAGAGCTCGCGCTCGGCGGGTTCGAGGAACTGCGGGTTCTCCATCGCGAACCACTTCTCGACGAGCTTCTCCGCATCACGCAGCCACGTCGCGAGATCGTGCGGTGTGCTGCCCGCGAGTTCGGCCAGCTCCGGTTCGTCGGTGAGCATGTCCTCCCAGGCATGGGGGACGAGGTCGAGCGCCCGCTCGAGCGTGCGTTTCGGGGCGTCGACGTCGAAGATGCGCTCGAGCACCGAATGGACGAGCGTCCCCCGCGACGCCGCCGCACTCGGCGACTCCGGCAGCTTGTCGATGACGCGGAAGCGATAGAGCAGGGGACACTGCATGAAGTCGGAGGCGCGCGACGGAGACAACGAAGCGGGCATCCGAGAAGTCTAATCATCCCGGCGCACGAGGCCCACATAGTCTTGGGGCATGCCCCAGCCCACACCCGGCCTCAAGATCGCCTCACTGCGCGGCGTCCCCGTCTACATCGGACGCACGTGGCCGATCATCGCCGTCATCATCGTCGCGATCTTCGGCCCGCAGGTCGCCTCGCTTCACCCCGAATGGGGTTTCGGCGCGTACGTCGTCGGCATCGGGTACGCGTTGTTGCTGCTGCTCAGCGTGCTCGTCCACGAGGCGGCGCACGCCCTCGTCGCACAGGCTTGCCACTACCGCGTCACGCATATCGTCGCCGACCTCATGGGCGGCCACACGAGCTACGACACCCCCGACGCGACGCCCGGACGCAGCGCGCTCGTCGCCGCCGTCGGGCCGCTGTCGAACGCGGTGCTCGCGGTGATCGGCTTCCTCGGCCACCGCGCGAGTGACGGCGACGGCGCCGTGCCGCTGCTGCTCGGGGCGTTCGCGTGGAGCAACGCGTTCGTCGCGGCGTTCAACGCGTTGCCCGGTCTGCCGCTCGATGGTGGGTTCCTCGTCGACGCGCTCGTGTGGAAGCTGACGGGCAACCGCGCCACGGGCATGAAGGCCGCCGGCTGGTGCGGACGCATCGTCGCCATCGGCGTGGCCGCGTGGGCCGTGCTCGGGTTCGTACGCGCGCCCGGCTCGCTGTGGAGCCTCGTGTGGCTGCTGTTCATCGCCTCGTTCCTCTGGCGCGGCGCGAGCGTCGCCGTCAACGTCGGCATCAACCGCGAGTTCCTCGGCGGCATCCGAGTCGCCGACGTCATCCGCCCCGCCGTCGCCGTCCCCGCGAGCACGCCCGTCGCGGCACTGCCGGAGACGGGCGACACGATCGTCCTCATCGACGCAGACGGCGCCGCCAGCGCCCTCGTCGCGCCCGGTGCGCACGTGCGGGTGCCCGTGGATCAGCGCCCGCACGTGCCCGCGAGCGCCCTCGGCGAGGCCCTGCTGCCGCATGCGGGCGCCGTCATCTCCTCACCGCAGGACGACGTGATGGCGATCCTGCCCGCGTTCGAGGGCGATCCGACGCCGGGTGTCGTCACCGTCAGCATGCCGGTGGAAGGGCAGCCCGCAGCTGCCGACGACCCGGTCGCGCTGCGACTGGTCGGCATCGCGACGCTCGCCGACCTCGAGCGTGCGATGCAGCGTCACGCGCACGAGAGCGGCACCATGCCGCGGGGCGCCTAGACTTGCTCCCCATGAGCGAGAGCGATCAGACCCCCGCCCCGTCGACCGGCGCCGAGTACCGCCGCGGCCCCTTCCGGGAGGGCGAGCGCATCCAGCTCACCGACCCCAAGGGGCGCATGCACACGATCACGCTGACGCCCGGCAAGCAGTTCCACACCCACCGCGGTCACATCAAGCACGACGACCTCATCGGTTCGCCCGATGCGGTGACGGTGACGAACACGGCGGGCGTCGAGTACCTCGCGGTGCGTCCGCTGCTGAGCGACTACGTCATGTCGATGCCGCGCGGCGCGGCCGTCGTCTATCCGAAGGACGCCGGGCAGATCGTCACGATGGCCGACATCTTCCCCGGCGCACGCGTCGTCGAAGCGGGCGTCGGTTCGGGTGCGTTGTCGATGTCGCTGCTGCGCGCCGTCGGTGAGGACGGGCGCCTGTACTCGTTCGAGCGTCGCGAGGACTTCGCCGCCATCGCCGCGGGCAACGCGCGCGAGTTCTTCGGCGTCGACCACCCGGCGTGGAGCATCACCGTCGGCGACCTGGTCGAGGCGCTGCCGCAGACCGTCGAGTCGGGCACGATCGACCGCGTCGTGCTCGACATGCTCGCGCCCTGGGAGTGCCTCGACGTCGTTCACGAGGCGCTCGCGCCCGGCGGCGTGCTCATCTGTTACGTCGCGACGGCGACGCAGTTGTCGCGCGTCGCCGAGGCCGCGCGCGATCACGGCGGCTTCACCGAGCCGAACGCGTGGGAGAGCCTCGTGCGCGGCTGGCACCTCGAAGGCCTCGCGGTGCGCCCCGAGCACCGCATGCACGCCCACACCGGCTTCCTCATCTCCACGCGCCGCCTCGCCGACGGCGTCGCCGCGCCGCTCGTCAAGCGCCGCCCTGCCAAGGGTGCCTACGGTGACGACGGCGCTCCCGCCAGCGCCCCGGAGCCCACGCCCGACGACGCGTGGACACCCGAAGCCGTCGGCGAACGCCCCGTCTCCGACAAGAAGATGCGCAAGCTCGTGCGCTCGTTCGAGAACACCCCGACGGCACAGGCGCTCGCGGGCGATGACACCGCACGCGCCCCTGAGTCGGCGGCGCCGGCGGGCTCTGACGACGCTTCGGTGGCGCAGGCGAGCGCCGGCTCGGCCGCCGACGCGGAGACGTCCGTCGCTGCTGAACCGGACGCTGCCGCAGAGAACGCCGAGGCGCCCGTCGCAACCGATCAGGACTGACGCGAGGGTCGTCTCAGACGTCGTCATCGAGGCACCAGCCAGCCATCAGCGCCTCGTCGAACGAGCACGATCCACTTGGGTCGTGCTCGTTCGTCGTCGCGGGTGTGCGCAGGTCGATAGGGTGGAACGAGTGGCTGCTCGGGCCGCGCTTCGGTGCGCACGAGGAGCCGGACGGCTCTGACGAGCACCCCGAAGGCGAAGGAAACGGTGATGAGTGGCCCGAAGTTCGACCCGACGGACCGGACGTCGTCCTCGAACGACACGTCATCAGGCGCGACGTCGCCCGCCGACGTCCTGCGGCTGCGTTCGCAGTTGACGACGGTGTCGTCGCAGAACGAGCGTCTCGTGCGCACGCTCAAGGATGCGCGCGACCAGATCGCGTCGATGAAGGGTGAGATCGAACGTCTCGCGCAGCCGCCGAACAACTACGCCACCGTCATCGCGGCGCATGACGACGGCAGCGCCGACATCTTCTACATGGGCCGAAAGATGCTCGTGTCGTTCTCGCCCGCGATCACGATCGAGGAGCTCGTGCCCGGCCAGGAGGTCATGGTCAACGAGGCCATGAACATCGTCAGGGTCGTCGGGTTCGAGCGCGCCGGCGAGACCGTCACGCTCAAGGAGACGCTCGAGGACGGCCGCCTGCTCGTCGCGACGGGCAACGACGAGGAACGTGTCGTCCGCACCGCCGGGCCGCTCGCGGACGTGACGGTGCGTCCCGGCGACACGCTGCTCATGGAGGCCAAGAGCGGTTTCGTGCTCGAACGGCTGACGCGCGCGGAGGTCTCCGACCTCGGGCTCGAGGAGGTGCCCGACATCGACTACTCCGACATCGGGGGTCTCGCCGGGCAGATCGAGACGATCCGCGACTCCGTCGAGTTGCCGTTCCTGCACGCCGATCTGTACGCCGAGCACCACCTGCGTCCACCGAAGGGCGTGCTGCTCTATGGCCCGCCTGGGTGTGGAAAGACGTTGGTGGCCAAGGCGGTTGCCGCGTCGCTCGCGAAGCAGGTCGCGGCGAAGCAGGGCAACTCGGACGCGACGAGCTACTTCCTCAACATCAAGGGCCCGGAGCTGCTCAACAAGTACGTCGGCGAGACGGAGCGTCACATCCGCGTGCTGTTCCAGCGCGCGCGTGAGGTCGCGAGTTCGGGCACGCCGGTCGTCGTGTTCTTCGACGAGATGGAGTCACTGTTCCGCATCCGTGGCGCCGGCGTCAGCTCGGACGTCGAGACGACGATAGTGCCGCAGCTGCTCGCCGAGATCGACGGCGTCGAGAGCCTCGAGAACGTCATCGTCATCGGCGCGAGCAACCGCGAGGACATGATCGACCCGGCCGTCCTGCGCCCGGGGCGCCTCGACGTCAAGATCCGCATCGAACGCCCCGACGAGGTCGCCGGGCGCGACATCTTCGGCAAGTATCTGACGCCGGCCCTGCCGTTCCACGCCGACGAGATCGCCGCGCACGACGGCGATCCGTCGAAGGTTGCGGCGTCGCTCATCGACATCGCTGCGGGGGAGTTGTATGCCCGCGACGACGCGCACGCCTACCTCGAGGCGACGTACGCGGACGGTTCGCGCGAGGTGCTGTACTTCGCCGACTTCGCGAGCGGCGCGATGATCCAGAACATCGTCGACCGCGCGAAGAAGGCCGCGATCAAGGCCCTCATCACTTCCGAGGAGCGCGGTATTCGCGCGGAGCACGTGCGTCAGGCGTGCCGTGACGAGTTCCGCGAGAACGAGGATCTGCCCGGCACGAGTAACCCCGACGACTGGGCCCGCGTGTCCGGCCGCCGCGGTGAGCGCATCGTCAACATCCGCACGCTCGCGGACAAGAACTGACTGACGCGTCGCCACGGGTCAGTCCCGCAGCACCTCGACGAGCCGCGCGACGCCGCGTTCCAGTTCGGCTTCGTCCGGCGTCCGGCGCCATGCGGGCGAGGACGCGAGGTGCCGTATCGCTGCGGCGATTCCCGAACGGGGAGCCGGATCAGGCGCGACGACGTTCCAGCACGCGCGCGACGAGACGCCAGCCGAGCATGCACGCGCCGTTGAACGCCAGCGCGACGATGACGAACGCGACGGCCGTGCCGTGCCCGGAGACCTGACGCAGGATCATTCCGACGATGACCGTCGTCAGCCACACGATCACTCCCGACGTCAGCGAGCGCCCCGGCAATCGCTTCATGACGACAAGGACGATCCACCCGACGATCGCTCCCACGACGAACGGCCACGCCGTCGTCACGATGCCGGTGAGGGCGTCGGCCTCGCCGTGGTTGCGCCGTCCGACGGCGGCGAAGACGAGGACGACGAGCAGGTCGAGAAGCGGCGCGAGAGCAAGCATGACCCCACCGTATCCGCCGATCTTGCCCGGGTTTCGCAGCGCAGACGCCGCGGAACCCGGACAACATCGACTATATTTATTGTCAATTCAATAGTCGTCGCCCGAGGAGCTTCGTGCCCAGCCGTCACTCACCCGCCCACGCCGAGCCCTCGGCCCGCTCCGGTGCGGGCTCGTCGCGTCAGAGCCTGATCGCCGCCGTCTTGTGCATCGCCGGCACCGTCGTCGCGCTGCAGCAGACGCTCGTCATCCCGCTCATCCCCGAGTGGCCGACGCTGCTGCACACGAGCGCCGACAACACCTCATGGCTCGTCACCGCGACGCTGCTCGCGGGTGCCGTCGCGACGCCCATCCTGGCGCGCCTGGCGGACATGGTCGGCAAGAAGAAGATCATGCTCGTGTCGCTGGCTTTCGTCATCGTCGGCTCGGTCATCGGTGGTATCGGCTCGGGGCTCGGCGCGCTCGTCGTCGCGCGCACGTTCCAGGGCGTGGGCGCGTCGATGATCCCGATCGGCATCAGCATCCTGCGCGACGAGCTGCCACGCGAGAAGGTGGGCGGCGCCGTCGCGACGATGAGCGCGACCCTCGGCATCGGCTCCGCGATCGGGTTGCCGCTCGCCGGTTTCCTCGTCGAGCACTTCTCCTGGCACATGGTGTTCTGGGTGTCGGTCGTCTCCGCGAGCCTCATGTTCGCGGCCGTCGCGCTCGTCGTGCCCGAATCGAAGGTCACCTCGCGCGGACGCTTCGACCTCGTCGGCGCCGTGCTGCTGTCGGCGGCGCTGCTGTGCCTGCTCGTGCCCATCACCAAGGGCGGGCAGTGGGGTTGGGGGAGCGAGCGCGTCCTGCTCCTGTTCGCCGCGAGCATCGCGCTGTTCGCCGTCTGGGCGCCGTACGAACTGCGTCACAACTCGCCGATGGTCGATCTGCGCACCTCGGCGCGACGCCCCGTGCTGCTGACGAACGCCGCGAGCCTGCTCGTCGGCTTCGCCATGTACGCCAACATGATGACGACGACCCAGCAGCTGCAGATGCCCGAAATCACCGGGTACGGCTTCGGCATGTCCGTCATCGCCGCGGGCGTCGCGATGCTGCCCGGTGGCCTCGCGATGGTCGTGCTGTCGCCCGCGAGCGCCGCCGTCACGAAGCGCTTCGGCGCCCGCACGACACTGCTCGCCGGCGCGCTCGGCCTTGCCGCGTCGTACACGCTGCGCGTCTTCCTCACCGGCGCGGTGTGGCAGGTCGTGCTCGGCGCCACGCTGTGCAGCGCCGCGACAGCGTTCGCGTACGCCGCGATGCCGACACTCATCATGCGGTCGGTGCCGCTGACGGAGACCGCGTCCGCGAACGGCCTCAACACGCTGCTGCGCTCGATCGGCACGTCGACGTCGTCCGCCGCCGTCGCGGCGATCCTGACGAACATGGCGATGCACGTCGACGGGCACGACCTGCCGAAGCTCGCCGCGTTCAAGGCCGTCTTCGTCATGGCCGCCATCGCGGCGCTCGCCTCCGCCATCGTCGCTGCGTTCGTGCCGACGGCGCAGCCCGCGTCCGCAAGCGCGCCGAGCGCCACCCCCGCGACGCGCCCCGCCCCGGCGAGCGCCGACAAGGACGCCGTGCGTGGTGGCGACAGCCGCGAGATCGTCGCGACCGGAACGCTCGTCGGCCTCGACGGCCACCCCGTACGCCGCGGCGTCGTGACGGCGCTCGCCAGCGACGGCGCGCACCTCGACTGGGGGCGCGTCGACGACGACGGGTGCTACCGCCTCGCCCTGCCCGGCGCGGGACGCTACGTACTCGTCGCCTCCGCCGAGGGCTGGGCCACACGCTCGCGGATCGTCGAGGTCACGGGCCCCGGTCTGCCGCAGTTGAGCCTCGTCGACCCGCTGCAGCTCACGGGCGTCGTGCGGCGCAGCGACGGTTCACCGGCCGCGCAGGTGCCGGTGACGCTCATCAAGCACTCGGGCGAGTACCACGCGGACACGCTCACCGACGGCGAGGGCCGCTACGTCATGCCGCTGCCGCCGGGCGGGCGCTACGTCGTCGCCGCTCTCGATGCCGAGCACGACGCGACAGCCGCGGCGAGCGTCACCGTGCTCACCGAACCGGTGAGCGCCGACATCACCCTCTGACCCGCCGATTTCGCCCGCGATTTCGGGCGCGGGCACTCGGAATCCCGGGCAACATCACTAGGGTGGCGCCATGACGGTTCAGCGCATCATGGGCATCGAGACCGAGTACGGCGTGCTGCGCCCCGGCGATCAACGGACGACGCCGATGGTGCTGTCGGGCCTCGTCGTGCGCGCCTACGCGAACGACGTTGGCCTCAACGCGGCGCAGAGTCGGTGGGACTACAGCGACGAGTCGCCGTTGCGCGATCAGCGCGGCTACGACATCGCTCGCGAGGTCGCGCACGAGAGCCAGCTGACCGACGACATCGACCCGAGCTTCGCCAACGTCGTGCTCAAGAACGGCGCGCGCCTGTACGTCGACCACGCCCACCCCGAGTACAGCTCGCCGGAAGTGACGACGCCCCGCGACGCCGTCGCGTACGACCGCGCGGGCGAGGTCATCATGCGGCGCACGGCGGCGTTGCTCGCCGACGACGAGGACGGCCCGACGCAGCTGTACAAGAACAACACCGACGGTCAGGGCGCCTCGTACGGCACGCACGAGAACTACCTGCTGCGCCGCGACGTGCCGTGGGCGCGCGTCGTCGCGGGCATGACGCCGTTCTTCGTCGCGCGTCAGGTCGTCACCGGCAGCGGCCGCGTCGGCATCGGCACCGAGAGCGAGCGGGCCGGTTTCCAGCTCACTCAGCGCGCCGACTTCTTCGAGGCCGAGGTCGGTCTCGAGACGACGTTGAAGCGTCCCATCATCAACACGCGCGACGAGCCGCACGCCGACCACCGCAAGTATCGCCGCCTGCACGTCATCGTCGGCGACGCCAACCACGCCGACGTCGCGAACCTGCTCAAGATGGGCATGACGAGCCTCGTGCTCGGCGCCCTCGAGGACGAGGCCCTGCCGCGGATCGTCCTCGCGCGACCGGTCACGTCGATGCGCGCCGTCAGTCACGACCTGACGCTCGCCGAGCCGCTCGACCTCGTCGACGGCCGCGCGATGAGCGCGCTCGACATCCTCGAGGCGTACCGCGATGCCACGCACACGTGGTGGCAGCGGCGCGGCGACGACCCGGTCGAGGAGCAGACGCGCGAGGTCTTCGAGCACTGGGGGCGCGTCCTCGACGGGCTGCGTCGCGACCCCATGAGCCTCGCGGCCGACCTCGACTGGGTGGCGAAGAAGAGCGTCATGGAGGCGTTCATGACACGCCATGATGTCGGGTGGGACGACCCGCGTCTGCGCGCGCTCGACATCCAGTGGTCCGACGTGCGCGCCGACAAGGGCCTGTTCCACACGTTCGAACGCGCCGGTCGCTTCACCCGCGTCGTGAGTGACGAGGACGTCGCGCGCGCCGTCGTCGAGCCCCCGCGCGACACGCGAGCATGGCTGCGCGGCAAGAGCATCGAGGCGTTCGGCAGCGACGTCGCCTCCGCGTCGTGGGACGGGATGGTCTACCGCACCACGCAGCCGTCGAGCTACACGCGCATCCGCCTGCCCGAGCCACTCGCCGGCAGCGCCGAGCAGACCCGCGGTTGGTTCGACGCCGACGTCGCGCACCTCATCGCTCAGGTCGGGCCCGACCTCGTCGTGGAGTGAGCGAATCGGGGCGGGCTGCGCGACGACGTGGCACAGCTGCTCGAAAATTGTGCACTTGCACGGGGTTTGTGCCGCTCATTCCTCCTGCAGATGCGCATTACTCGTGCAACGAGCGCTCCGGCGTTCGGGCGGCGATAGGGTGGCGAACAGCAACCAGCGACGTCATTTCGAGGAGCAACGATGAGCGGTCAGCAGTTCAAGAACGCCAGCGGCAAGGGCGACGACGAGTTCGAGGCAGGCGCAGACGCCGGCCAGGTGCAGGCGGCGTCGTCGACGAGCGACATCGACTCGATGCTCGACGAGATCGACGGCGTGCTCGAGACCAACGCGAGCGAGTTCGTCTCCGGGTTCGTGCAGAAGGGCGGCGAGTGACGCCACGGGCTACGCGCCCGACGCAGGGTTGATGCGATAACGCGATAACGCGATAACGCGACACCACCGCGAGCGGCCCAGACACCGCGTCCAGTCACGACCTCAGCAGTCAGTCAGACGATCAGGAGCAGCCATGGAACGCCGCATCTACGGCATCGAGACGGAGTTCGGCGTCACCGCGACGACGAACGGCCAGCGTCGCCTGACGCCCGACGAGGTGAGCCGCGCGTTGTTCCGCAAGGTCGTCGCGTGGGGGCGTTCGAGCAACGTCTTCCTCGACAACGGCTCGCGCCTCTACCTCGACGTCGGCGCGCACCCCGAGTACGCGACGGCCGAGTGCGATTCGCTGCTTGATCTCGTCGCCCAGGATCGCGCCGGCGAGCGCATCCTCGACGACATGACGAGCGACGCCCAGGCGCGCCTGGCGGAGGACGGCGTCGACGGCACGATCTACGTATTCAAGAACAACACCGACTCGGCGGGCAACTCCTACGGCTGCCACGAGAACTTCCTGCTCGATCGCGGCGCCGACATGAACCGCATCGCGGAGATCTTCGTCGCGTTCCTCGTCTCCCGCCAGCTCGTCGCGGGCGCCGGCAAGCTGCTCGTGCGCGACGGGCGCACCGTGTTCAACCTGACGCAGCGCGCCGAGCACATCTGGGACGGCTACTCGAGCGCGACGACGCGCTCACGCCCCATCATCAACAGCCGCGACGAACCGCACGCCGACTCGGCGCGCTACCGTCGCCTGCACGTCATCGTCGGCGACTCGACGATGAGCGAGGCGACGACGCTGCTCAAGGTCGGCTCCGCCCACCTCGTGCTGCGCATGATCGAGGCGGGGGAGAGCTTCCCGCGCCTGCACCTCGCCAACCAGATCCAGGCGATCCGCGACGTCTCCGCCGACCCCACCGGCCAGTGCGTCATCGAGCTGCAGGGCGGCACGAGCATGACGGCCCTCGCGATGCAGCACATGTTCCTCGAGCGCGCGACGGCGTTCGTCGAGCGCGAGGGCGACCCCGACCCGGCGATCGCGGACGTCCTCGACCTGTGGGGGCGCACCCTCGAGGCGGTCGAATCGCAGAACTTCACCGGCATCGAGACCGAGATCGAATGGGTCATCAAGCGCAAGCTGCTCACCGACTACGCGGCGCGTCAGGGCCTCGAGTTGGACGACCCGAAGCTCGCCCAACTCGACCTCACGTTCCACGACATCCGCGCCGGACGCGGCGTGTTCGGCCTGCTCGAGAAGGCTGGACGCGTGCGACGCATCGTCGACGACGCCCGCGTCACCGAGGCCATGACGACGCCGCCACAGACAACACGCGCGAAGCTGCGCGGCGATTTCGTCAGGGCCGCGCGTGAGGCGGGGCGTGACTTCACCGTCGACTGGGTGCACCTCAAGCTCAACGACCAAGCCGGCCGCACGCTCATGTGCAAGGATCCGTTCCTCGCCACCGATGCCCGCGTCGATCGTCTCGTCGAGAGCCTGACGACGCCCGTCTGAGACGCCTGCGGGCTCGGACGCACAGGCCCTTGCCAGGCAAAGCACACCCCACGCGGGTTATCGTGGCGGACGACCTGTCACCCATCGCGCGAGGATCCTCTGCTGTGACTTCCCCCAAGCGTCTGCTTGCCCTGGCCGCTCTGCCCATCGTCTTCCTGGCCGGATGCGGCAACGACGACTCGAAGGCCTCCAAGAGCTCGAGCGGCTCCTCCGGCGCCAGCGCGTCGTCGAACGCATCGTCACCGTCGTCGTCGAGCGGGCTGTCCGCACCCGCGACGAAGGGCAACCTCGACGACGTCAAGGTCGACACGAAGGACGCTGCGAAGCCCACCGTCTCGATCCCGAAGGACAAGCTGCCGTTCGGCACGAGCAGCACGAAGCCGAAGATCCTGACGCAGGGTTCCGGCAAGACGGTCGGCAACAACGACATCGTCAAGGCCAACTTCGTCATGGTGAACGGCACGACCGGCAAGACGATCGGTTCGACGTTCGGTGAGACCGTGCCCAGCTTCAACATGAGCGACAACAACAACCTGCCGGGCATCATCAGCACGCTGAAGGGCCAGAAGGCCGGGACGAAGCTCGTCGTCTCCCTGCCGCCGAAGGACAGCTTCGGTGCCGCGGGCAACGAGAAGATCGGTGTCGGCGCGAACGACAACCTCGTGCTCTACATGGAGATCAAGGCCACCGACACGCCGCTCAAGGAAGCCCAGGGCACGACCAAGGACGTGCCCGCCGACATGCCGAAGGTCAGCGTCCCCGCCGGCCAGGGCAAGCAGGCGAGCATCACCGTCGCCAAGGGCGCGAAGGCCCCGACGAGCCTCAAGACGGCCACCCTCATCGAGGGCAACGGCAAGAAGGTCGCCTCCGGCGACTCGGTCGCCGTCAGCTACACCGGCCAGATCTGGGGCACGTCGACGATCTTCGACGCCACCGCGAAGCACAACGACGGTGGCAAGCCGTCGGTGTTCGTCATCGGCAAGGGCCAGGTCATCACCGGCTGGGACAAGGCGCTCGTCGGCCAGAAGGTCGGCAGCCGCGTGCTCGTCGTGGTGCCGCCGTCCGAGGGCTATGGCAAGGACGGCAACCAGCAGGCGGGCATCAAGGGCACCGACACCCTCGTGTTCGTCGTCGACATCCTCGCCGCCAACTGACACGCTGAGCCTGTCAGCGACACTTTCTCGAAGGAGCAACCATGGGTTTCGACCCCAAGACGACCAAGCCCGAGATCGACTTCCCCGGTGACACCCCGCCGGCGGAACTCGTCGTCGAGGACATCACCGTTGGTGACGGCGCCACCGTCGAGGCCGGCGACATCATCAAGGCGCACTACGTCGGCGTCTCCTGGTCGACCGGCGAGGAGTTCGACGCCTCGTGGAACCGCGGCGAGCCGCTGGAGTTCACCGCCGGCGTCGGCCAGGTCATCCAGGGCTGGGATGAGGGCCTGCTCGGCATGAAGGTCGGCGGCCGCCGCAAGATCATCATCCCGCCGGCGCTCGGCTACGGCGAGCGCGGCGCGGGTGCCTCGATCGGCCCGAACGAGACGCTGATCTTCGTCGTCGACCTCGTTTCGACGAACAAGCCCGGCGCTGGACGCTCCTTCGGCCTGCGCTGAGGTAGCCTTCGCCGCTCTGGTCGTCCCGCGAGTGGGTTCGGCCTGAGCAACAAGACGGGGTGAGTGCCATCGGTACTCACCCCGTTCTGCGTGCCCGTGGCCATCACGCGGGGCCGAGTGCCGCCAATCGCACACCTGTGCGAATGAGAGGGTAGGCTCTGCAGCAGGACCACGGCGTCAGACCCGACAGCGACGAAGGAGCGAGCGTGGCAGCACGACCCACCCCGGAGGCGAAGACCGAGCGCCTGCTCAACCTCGTCATCGCGCTGCTCTACACGCGCAGGCCGCTGACGAAGGACGCCATCCGTCAGGCCGTGCGCCCGTACACCGAGGCACCGAACGACGAAGCCTTCGACCGGATGTTCGAGCGGGACAAGGACGAGTTGCGTGAGCTCGGCATCCCGCTGCGCGCCGAACCCATCGACATCCTGTTCGAGGACGAGATCGGCTACCGCATCGACAAGCGTGAGTACGAGCTGCCCGACCTGCACTTCGACGCCGACGAACTCGCTGTCCTCGGCCTCGCCTCGCGTGCGTGGCAGCAGGCCAGCCTCGCCGGCCCTGCGGCGGCGGCGATGCGCAAGCTCGAGGCGCTCGACATCAGCCCCGACGTCGAATCGGTCGTCGGCCTCGAACCTCGTATCCGCACCAGCGAACCCGCCTTCGACGCCGTCAAGGACGCGGTGATGACGCGGCGCGCCATCACGTTCACCTACCGCGCGGCCGGGCGGGAGAGCGCTGTGCGTCACGTTCAGCCGTGGACGGTGACGAACCGCCGGGGTCATTGGTACGTCGCCGGGTTCGACACCGACCGTGACGCGCCGCGCGTCTTCCGTCTCTCGCGAATCGAGGGCCCGGTGCGACTCGTCGGCAAGCCGGGCGCCTACGAGGTGCCGGACGATCACGACACGAGCGCCCTCATCGAACGTACCGAACGCACCCCCGACTGGGCGCCTGCCGTCCTGCGGGTGCGCGCGGGGCGAGGACACTCGCTCGTGCGGCGCGCCCGCACCGTCGGCGTCATCGACGAGACGTGGCAGCTCATCGACATCGAGTACGCCGACCCCGGCGTGCTCGCCGACGAAGTCGTCTCCTTCGGCGCCGACGTGCTCGTGGAGAAGCCCGACGAGCTGCGCGAACGTGTCATGGCGCGCCTGCGGGGCGCCTATGAAGCCCAGACGGCGGAGACTGCACCATGAACGCCCGCACTGACAAGGCCGCCCGCTCTGGGGCGATCGACTCTGGGTCCGCCGACACGGGGTCCATCAGCTCGGGGTCGATCAACTCGGGGCCGATCAACTCCGAAGCGGCGACGACGCGCCTGTCACGGCTGCTCACGATGGTGCCGTGGCTGATGAACCGTCAGGGCATCGACATCGAGGAGGCGGCCCGCACCCTCGGCGTCAGCCGCGCGCAGATCGAGGCCGACCTCGAGCTGCTCTTCGTCTGCGGCACACCCGGCCACATGCCCGACGACCTCATCGAGGCCGAGTGGGAGCAGGGGCGTGTCTACATCCGCAACGCCGACGCCATCGCCAAACCGCTGCGCTTCACCCGCGACGAGGCGCTCGCCCTCACCGTCGGGCTGCGCACGCTGCTCGACGTGCCCGGGCTGCAGGAGCGCGACGCCGTCGATCGCGCCCTCGCCAAGCTGAGCGAGGCGACGGGGGAGAGCGGCGCCGCACGCGTCCACGTCAGCCTCGAACGCGATGGTGAGCAGGTGCTCAGCACGCTGCAGGACGCGGTGCGCCGCGCACATCGGGTGCACCTGCGCTACCTTGCGCCGGCCCGGGACGAGGTGACGGAGCGTGACGTCGACCCGCTGCGCCTGTTCACCTCCGACGGCCACTGGTACCTCGAAGGGTGGTGCCGTCGCGCCGAGGGCATGCGCACGTTCCGTCTCGACCGCATCGAGAGCGTCGAGCTCCTCGATGTCCGGGCCGAGATCCCGCAGGACGCGCAGCGCACCGACCTCTCGCGCGGCTTCTTCGCCCCCAGCCCCGACGCGCCGCAGGTGCGTCTGCGGGTGCAGCGGGCCGCGTTCTGGATCATCGACTACTACCCGTGCTTCGACGTCGAACGATCCGACGACGGCGAGCACGCAGACGTCTCGCTCGTCCTCGGCGACGGGCGCTGGTTGCGCCGGTTGCTGCTGCAGCTCGGCCGGGACGCCCAGGTGCTCGCGCCTGCCGCGGTGCGGGCGCAGGTCGCCGACGAGGCCCGCCGCGCCCTCGACGCCTACGCCGAGATGCTCGGGGGCACCGTGCCGTGACGTGGTGGATGTGGCTGCTGTTCTGGGCGATCTTCTGGGTCACGGCCGTCGCCTACCTCGCCTGGCGATGCTGGCGCGTGTGGCCGCACGCGCGCGACTTCGCCCGCACGACGTCCGAGGCGTGGTCGCGTCTCGACGAGGCGCGCAACCTCGCCGAGCAGCGATCCGCCGCCGAGAACAGTGCGGCGCTCGTCACGCAGGGCGTCGACGATCTCGCGTGGAACAAGCCGGCCTCGCACTGGCGAGGCGAGCGTCAGCGGGCCCGCGAACGGCAGCGCGACCTGCGCTTGGACTCCCAGGCCGAGGTGTGGTCGTCTTGGCGCGATCCACTAGAGTGAACGACGACCATGCGGCTGCCGCCGCGCCGGAAACTCCCGGGACTCAAGGACTGGCCATGAAAAACCTGCTCGAACACCCCGCGTCACTGCTCATCCTGGTGCTCGTCATCGTCGTGCTCCTGGGCTGGAAGAAGCTGCCCGACATGGCGCGCAGCCTCGGGCGCAGCTCGCGCATCCTCAAGAGCGAGATCGACGAGATGAAGACGGAGAGCAACCGGTCGAAGGCCTCCGGCGCCACCGTCGAGGGTGAGACGGCGAACCCGGTGCACGACGCCAACGGCAACCCGGTCCACTCCGGTGACCCCGTGACGCGCACCGACGCGCACCGCAACGACGTCTGATCGGATCCCGTTCGCTCGTGGCAATCTTCGGACGACGCAAGGACAACCCCGAAGCGCGGATGTCCATCGGCGACCATCTGCGCGAATTCCGCAACCGCGCGATCGTCGCCGGCGTCGCGATCCTGCTGTGCTGCATCATCGGCTGGCACTACTACCAGAACATCTACGACTTCATCGAGCAGCCGTTCCGCGACTACCAGCACGCCCACCCCGAGGCGCACGTCGAGGTCGCGTTCAACGCCGTCACGGCGCCGTTCAACCTCAAGTTGAAGGTCGTGGCGTGGGCCGGCCTCATCCTCGCGGCGCCCGTGTGGCTGTGGCAGATCTGGGCCTTCCTCGTGCCCGGCCTGACGCCGCGGGAAAAGCGCGTCGGCCGCATCTTCGTCGCCTCAGCGATCGTGCTGTTCGCCTGCGGCGTCTACATGGGGTCGCTGACCTTCGGCAACGCCGTCGAGATGTTCATCAGTGCGACGCCGCGCGGCGCGGCCAACTTCGCCGACGGCGGGATGTACTTCTCGTTCGTCACCCGCTTCATCCTGTCGTTCGGGCTGACGTTCATGCTGCCGATCCTGCTGCTGGCACTCAACGCGGTCGGCGTGCTCAAGGGCCGGATCATGCTCAAGGGGTGGCGCTTCGCCGTCATCATCGCAGTGGCCTTCGCGGCCATCATGACGCCGACGCCGGACGTCTACACGATGTTCCTCATGGCAGTGCCGCTCATCGTGCTGTTCTTCGGCAGCGCGGGGCTAGCCCTCGCACTCGACGCGTGGCGTGCACGCAAGGAGAAGCGTGAGCGTCCGGCCTGGATGGACGTCAGCGACGACCAGGCCTCGGCCCTGTGAGGCCCAGGCTGCAGGCACGACACACATGACGCCCGACGGCGGGCTCCCGAGCGGGAGCCCGCCGTTGTCATAGCCTGGGGGCATGTCGTCGCCCGCCGAGAAGTTCGCCCAGGCCGCTCGTCGGCGAAAGTTCGACTCGAGTCACCTCGGCCACTTCGTCGAGACGTTGCCGTACCCGCTCGACGACTTCCAGTCGGAGGCGGCGCGGACCGTGCAGGACGGACGCAGCGTCCTCGTCGCAGCGCCGACGGGTGCGGGCAAGTCCGTCGTCGGCGAGTTCGCCTGCTATCTCGCGGTGCACACCGGGCGCAAGGCGTTCTACACGACGCCGATCAAGGCGCTGTCGAACCAGAAGTACGCCGACCTCGTCGAGATGCTCGGAACGGAGAACGTCGGGCTGCTGACCGGTGACACCTCGCACAACAGTGAGGCGCCGGTCGTCGTCATGACGACCGAGGTGCTGCGCAACATGCTCTACGCGGGCAGTTCGACGCTGGGCGGCCTCGGCTTCGTCGTCATGGACGAGGTCCATTACCTCGCCGACCGCTTCCGCGGCGCCGTCTGGGAAGAGGTGATGATCCACCTGCCCGAGTCGGTGCAGGTCATCGCGCTGTCGGCGACGGTGAGCAACGCCGAGGAGTTCGGCGACTGGATGCAGCAGGTGCGCGGCGACACCGACGTCGTCATCACCGAGCACCGCCCGGTGCCGCTGTACCAGCACATGATGGTCGGCGCGCGCCTGTACGACCTGCTGGGCGAGGACGAACGCGGCGATCGCGTCGTCAACCCCGACCTGCTCTCGCGCATCGCGAGCCTGACGGCGCCCGCGCGCGGCGGTCACCGCTTCGACGTCGGCGCCCCGTCCGGTCGACGTGGGCGCGGCCGCCGTCCCGTGCCGCGTCAGCCGCAGGGGGAGACGTTCCGCCCGGCGCCGCGCGCCGAGGTCATCGCCGCACTCGATCGCGCGGGGCTGCTGCCGGCCATCACGTTCATCTTCAGCCGCGCCGGGTGCGAGGGCGCCGTCGCGCAGCTGCTCGGGTACGGCATGCAGTTGGTCACCGACGATGAGAGCGCCACGATCCGCGCCTACGTCGCCGAGCGCGTCGCGCACATCCCCGTCGAGGATCTTGCCGTCATCGGTTACCACGACTTCGTCGAGGGCCTCGCGCGCGGCTTCGCCGCGCACCACGCGGGGATGCTGCCGACGTTCCGCGAGATCGTCGAGGAACTGTTCGTCACCGGTCAGATCAAGGCCGTATTCGCGACGGAGACGCTCGCTCTCGGCATCAACATGCCGGCGCGCAGCGTCGTGCTCGAACGGCTCGTCAAGTACAACGGTGAAGCTCACGTCGACGTCACGCCCGCGGAGTTCACCCAGCTGACGGGCCGCGCGGGCCGGCGCGGCATCGACGTCGAGGGCCACGCGATCGTCCTGTACAACCGCGGCGTCGAACCGGAGGCGGTCGCAGGCCTCGCATCGCGCCGCACCTACCCGCTGCGCTCGAGCTTCCGCCCGACGTTCAACATGGCCGTCAACCTCGTCCACACCGTCGGACGGGAGCGGGCGCGCGAGGTGCTCGAGTCGTCGTTCGCGCAGTTCCAGGCCGACCGCAGCGTCGTCGGGTTGTCGCGTCAGATCGCCAAGAACAATGAGGGCCTCGAGGGCTACGCCGAGGCGATGCAGTGCCACCTCGGCGATTTCGCGGAGTACGCGGGCATCCGCCGTCGCATCAGCGACCTCGAGAAGAACGCGCAGAAGCGACGCGCCGCCGCCCTGCGCGCCGCCGCGGACCGCTCGCTCGCCGACCTCAGCCCCGGCGACGTCGTGCGCGTGCCGTCCGGGCGACGTGAGGGGCTCGCCATCGTGGTGCGCACCAACCGCGGCGGCAAGCGCGAGGGCCCGAGCCCGTCCGTCGTCACCGAGGACGCACAGCTGCGCCAGATCCGTTCCAGCGACATCCACGCGCCGCTCGAGGTGCTGACGCACCTCGCCATCCCGAAGACATTCACCGCACGCTCGTCGAAGTCGCGCCGCGACCTCGCGGCGACGCTGCGCGCCAAGGTGCCGCACGATCCGCCGAAGCCGTTGCGACGCACCGAGATCGAACCGGACAAGGCCGTCACCGCGGAGATCGAGGAGTTGCGACGCCGGCTCGCCGCCCATCCGTGCCACGCGTGCGAGTACCGCGAGGAGCACGCGCGCTGGGCGCAACGCTGGTGGACGCTGCGCCGCGAGACCGACGCGCTCGTCACGAAGGTCGAGAACCGGACGAACACCGTCGCGAAGCAGTTCGACCGCATCTGCGACCTGCTGCTCGAGTTCGACTACCTCGCGGCCGATCCGTCGGCTGCCGGTGGAGTGAAGCTGACCGACGACGGCGCGATGCTCATGCGCCTGTACTCGGACAAGGATCTGCTCACCGCCGAGTGCCTGCGCTCGGGTGCGTGGAAGGGCCTTGACGCACCGTCGCTCGCGGCGGCCGTCTCGGCGCTCGTCCACGAGTCGCGGCGTGACGTGGTCGGTGAGACCCCGCGCATGCCGAACCGTGATGTCGCCGACGCGCTGGAGCGCACGCACGAGCTGTGGTCGGTCATCGACGACGCGCTCGTCATGCACCGACTGCCCGAGATGGCGGCACCCGACGCGGGCCTGGCCTGGGCCGCGCACCGCTGGGCGAGCGGCCAGGGCCTCGAGACGGTGCTACGCGACGAGGACCTCACCGCCGGCGACTTCGTACGACGCTGCCGTCAGCTCGTCGACGTGCTCGACCAGATCGCCGCCGCCACCGATGACGACGGCATCCGCAGGGCAGCGCGCAAGGCGATCAAGGGCGTGCAGCGCGGCGTCGTCGCGGCTGACCGGATCGACTGAACGTCAGCGGGCGAGGGCTGCGGAAAGGCGTTCAGCGGAGCCGCCCATGTCCCAGCGCGCTGCGAAGTCAGCGAATCCGGCGCCGTCGGCGACGCCCTGCGGGCGCGTCGTGACGAGGTCGTGGGGCACACGGACGTCGAGAGCGACGTCGACGACGCGCGGTGCGACGTCGAGGTAATCGGAGGCTGCCTCGAGACGCGTGCGGCGTGCGCCCTTGATCCGCGGGTCGCCGGAGGCGATGGCGTCGCGGATGGCCGCGAGGGAGCCGAACTCGGCGATGAGGGCCGCCGCCGTCTTCTCACCGATGCCGGCGACACCGGGCAGCCCGTCACTCGTGTCGCCGCGCATGACGGCCATGTCGGCGTAGGCGCGGCCCGTCGCGACGCCGTACCTCGCCATGAGGAAGCTCTCGTCGACGAGGTCGGGGGCCCGCACGCCACCCTTGGCCGTGTAGATGACGCGCACGCCCATCGCGTCGTCGACGAGTTGGAACAGGTCACGGTCACCGGTGACGACGTCGACGGGGCCGGCGTCGCGGAATCGGTGCGTCAGGGTGCCGATGACGTCGTCGGCCTCGTACCCGTCGACGCCGAGGCGGGTGATGCCTGCGAGTTCGAGCAGTTCGCGGATGAGCGGCACCTGCGGGGTGAGGTTCTCGGGGCTCTCCTCGGCGACGTCGGAGCCCTCTTGCACGCGGTGCGCCTTGTAGCTCGGGATCGCCTCGACGCGGAACGCGGGGCGCCAATCGTTGTCCCAGCAGGCGACGATGTCGGTCGGTTCGTACGTCGTGAGCAGCGTCGCGATCATGTCGGCGAAGCCGCGCAGCGCGTTGTTGGGCGTGCCGTCGGCGGCGGTGCGCTCGGGCACGCCGTAGAAAGCGCGGAAGTAGAGGCTGGCAGAGTCGAGCAGCATGAGTCGGCGCGGCGTCATGGGCGCCATCCTGTCACGGTGCGGCGTCGAGCGTCAGTGCTCGTCAGCGCGCGATGTCGGCCATGTGGGCGTCGCAGGCACGGGCGAGGTCGTCGGGGGAGAGCCGCACGTCGAAGCCGCGACGGCCGCCGGAGACGCAGACCCGCGGATGTTCGTGCGCCTGCGCGTCGATGACGACGTCGAGGCGTGAGCGCGTTCCGAGTGGGCTGACGCCGCCGAGGACGTAGCCGGTGAGGCGCCGGACGTCGGCCTCCGCGGCCAGCACAGCTTTCTTCGCGCCGCACGCGGCGGCGACCGCCTTGAGGTCCGCCGTCGTCGAGACGGGGACGCAGGCCATCGCGAAGCGGCCGGTGTCGAGCTTCACGACGAGCGTCTTGTAGACCGTCGCAGGGTCGAGCCCCAGCGCGGATGCCGCCTCGGCGCCGTAGCTCGTGACGTCGGGATCGTGGGCGTAGGGGAGCGCCTCGTAGGCGATACCGAGCCGGTCGAGGGCGCGGGTCGCGGGCGTGGCGGGTGGTGTGTTCATCGTGCGAGACATCGTGTTCATCCTCCTACCTCATGCGCGACGGATTCAAGGTGAGCGACATGCCTACGCACACAAGGCATGACGCACCTCGGCCACTGTTCGACGCCCCGTCGGCCGGGCGCCAGTGCGCTCGCCTGCGTTGCTCCCGGGCTGTGGGGCGGCTATGTTGGCTCGAACGCGCCCGTTGCGCGCGTCATTGCGGACGGGCCTCACGCCTAGTAGAAAACTTCGCGGTTCACCCCGCGATGGCCCCAACGGCGTGAGCCCGTCCGCCGCCTCTCGCCTGAGAGGCCTACGCTTGGCCGGTGCCCACGAAATCTCTCCTTCGCGCATTCGGCGCCATCAGCGCCGGGTTGCTCCTGTGGCTCGCGTTTCCCGACCACGGTCTGTGGTGGACGCCGCCGATAGCCGTCGCCCTCATCACGCTGTGCCTCTGGCGCGTGCGGGCGCGCACCGGCGCGCTGCTCGGTTTCGTCTTCGGCATGGCGTTCTTCCTGCCGACGCTGTCGTGGTCGGGCGTCTACGTCGGCGCGTTCCCGTGGACAGCGCTCGCCGTCCTCGAATCGCTCTACATGGCCGCGCTCGGCGCAGCGGTTGCGCTCGTGCAACGCCGCCGCATCGCGCCGTTCGTCGTCGCCTGCCTGTGGGTGACGCAGGAATGGCTGCGCTCGACGACGCCGTTCGGCGGATTCCCCTGGGCACGCCTGTCGTTCTCCCAGGCCGACGCACCGTGGGCACCGCTCATCGCGTGGGTCAGCGCACCCGGCCTGACGTTCGTGCTCGCGCTCGCGGGCGCGGCGCTCGCATCGTGCGTGGCCCTGGCCGCGCCGCGGCTCTTCACGGCGGAACGGCGGGGGAGTGCGGGCCGAACGTCTGCTTCGGATTCGGCTTCGGTTTCGGACGACGCCTACACCTCAGCGAACGCCACGGGCTCCGGGGCCACGCCTGTTGGTGACGCACGGCCCGACGACGCCCGCGGCATCACGGCTCGTCTCCCGATCGCCGTGCCCGCTGCGGCCGCGTCGACGGCCGTCCTCGCACTGATCGTCGGCTCACTCATCACGCCCGGCACGAGCGGGCGGATGCTGCGCGTCGCCGGCGTGCAGGGCAACGTGCCCACCGAGGGGCTCGAGTTCAACGCGCAGCGCCGCGCCGTGCTCGACAACCACGTCCACGCGACGCTCGACCTCGCCAAGCAGATCGATGCCGGAGCGACGCCGCGCCCCGATGTCGTCGTCTGGCCCGAGAACGCCTCCGACATCGACCCCAAACGCAACCCCGACGCGGGCGCCGAGATCGCCTCGGCCCTCGCCGCCGTCAACACGCCGCTCATCGTCGGTGCCGTGCTGAACGAACCGCGCCCCGAGGTGTCCAACGCGTCGATGCTCTACCTGCCCGGCAAGGGCCTGAGCGACACCTACGTCAAGCAGCACCCGGTGCCGTTCGGCGAATACATCCCGTACCGTTCGTTCTTCCGCACGTTCTCCTCGCGGGTCGACCTCGTCAAGGCCGACTTCGCCTCCGGGCGCAAGGTCGGGTTGTTCACGCTGCCGAACGCGAAGGGTGACGTGAAACTCGCCCCGATCATCTGCTTCGAGGTCGCCTACGACGATCTGCTGCGCAAACCGGCGAACCAGGGCGCACAGATCTTCGCCGTGCAGACGAACAACGCGACGTTCGGCCACACCGCCGAGTCGACGCAGCAACTCGAGATCTCGCGCCTACGCGCGCTCGAATACGGCCGCTCGATCATCCACGTCTCGACGGTCGGCGTCAGCGCCCTCATCACCCCCGACGGGCAGCTGCACGAGCGCAGCGAACTGTTCACGCAGAAGGTGCTGACCGGGCAGCTGCCCCTGCGTTCGGACGCGACGCCCGCCCAGCGGCTCGGACGCTGGCCCGAGATCGCCGCCTCCGTCGTCAGCGTCGTCGCGCTCGCGTTCGCGCTGCGTCATGCCCGCCTGCCGCGCCGTCGCCGCCGCAAGAACGGTCGCGGCGACGCCTGAGCCCGCTCTCGCTGGTGCCAACGGGGGTTTCACGACCGGCGATCGCTTCACGATTCGTCGACGAATCGGAACTCTTCGAGCGTGCCCGCGCGTTGAACGAGATGTGAACACCACGACTCGACCTCGCCGCCGCGGCTTCGCGCGCTGGCTCATGCTGGCGTTGCTCGTCGTCCCCGTCGTCGAGGTCTTCATCATCCTCAAGGTCGGGCAGCAGATCGGTGGCCTCAGCACCTTCCTGCTGCTCCTGTTCTGGTCGGCGCTCGGCGCGTGGATCGTCAAGCGCGAGTTCTCGCGCGCGTTCGGCTCCCTCCGTCAGGCGTTCGGCTCTGGTCGTATGCCTGCGCGCGAGCTTTCCGACGCGGCGCTCGTCCTCATCGGCGGCACGCTGCTGCTCGCCCCGGGCTTCCTCACGGACGCACTCGGCCTGTTCGTCCTGCTGCCCTTCACGCGCCCGCTGACGCGCCGACTGCTCGAAGGTGCCGTCGCACACAAGCTGTTCGGTGCATCTCCCCTTGGTGCGGCCGCCTTTGGTGCCGCGAACGCGGCGCCCGGCCGAGTGCGCTTCACCCGCGTGCGCGCCGCCGATGCGGGCGGCGCTTCGGCGGCTGGTCCGTCACCCGCGCCCGGGCCATACCCCACCGCCGACGCGTTCGCCACGCAGGCCGGGCGCGACGCTGCCTGGAACTCTCCACGACGGGGTGCGTCCGACGTCGTCGAGGGCGAGATCATCGACTGAGTTGGTGAGACGGCTCGGCCGCAGTGCCCTCCGCCGTCACACGCTGATACCCAAGGCCCTGAACAAGACGAGCGAGCACACACGAAGGCCGCCCCCGAACCGGGGGCGGCCTTGTTCGTCACGACGTGAGCGTCACTTGGACGCGGCAGCACGCTTTCGCTTCGGCTTTTCGCCGCGCGACTCGCGCAGCAGCGTGAGGCGCTCGTCGAGCAGCTCCTCGAGCTCTTCGACGGAACGGCGCTCGAGCAGCATGTCCCAGTGGGTACGCGCCGGCTTCGTGGGCTTGCGGTCGGGCTCGGGGCCGTCGACGAGCAGCGCCTCGAGGCCGCAACGGCACTCCCACAGCGCGGGCACGTCGGCCTCGACGGAGAACGGCAGCTCGATGACGTGGCCCTGAGCGCACTTGTAGCTGACCATCTGTCGCTCGCTGAACGCGATGCCCTCGTCGGTCTCGAGCGAGAGCGTGCTGAGGTTGGTGCCTCGCAGTGAACGTTCTGCCATGGTGTCTCCCTACGTCACACGGGGTTCGTGGTGGTTCGTGATGCGCTGAGCCTGCAGCCCGCGCGATCCTGACGGAACAACGCCGGCCGGGGGCCGTTTGTTCCGCACGCACGCCGACGCGCTGACACACCAGTCTACGGCGCGGACGGGACGCGTCACGAATCGCGTTCGGGGGAGCGGCCGGCGCGCATCCTGCCGCCGGTCTCGAGCCCGGGGCGTCAGCCGGCGGCGCGTGCCCGGGCGCTGCCTCGCTCGACGTCGACGCGGCGCAGCAGCACCGCGCCGAGCGCGAAGAAGACAACGAGCGCGACGATCGACAGGCGGTAGGAGCCAGTCAGCTGGTGCACGAGACCGAACGTGAGGGTGCCGAACCAGCTCGTCCCTCGCTCCATCGCCTGATAGAGGCTGAAGTACTCCGACTCCCGGCCCGTCGGCACGAGCCGCGAGTACAACGACCGGCTGAGTGCCTGCGACCCGCCGAGCACGATGCCGATGCCGACGCCCAGCACGAGCCACAACCCGAACTGCCCCGACGGCAGGAAGAACGCTGCGAACACGACGAGCGTCCACAAGCCGAGGGAGAGCAACACGGCCCGTTTGGCGCCCATCGTCCGCGCGAGCCGACCGAACAGCAGCGCGCCGAGGAAGGCGACGAACTGCACGAGCAGGATCGTCACGATGAGCTGGCTGTCGCCGAAGCCCAGCTCCTCCTTGCCGTACAGGCTCGCCGAGACGATGACCGTCTGGATGCCGTCGTTGAAGAACAGGTACGCGAGCAGGAACGTCATCGTGTCGGGGAAATGCCGCAACTCCGCGAACGTCGAGCGAAGCTGACGGACGCTGCCGCTCACCGCCGCCGTCAGCGAGCCGGTCACGGCCGGGCCGACCCGACGCACGTCCCGTAGGCCGACAACCGGGATGATCGTGAACATGCCCCACCACACGCCGGCACTCAGCAGATTGACGCGCACGGCCTCGCCCGTCGACAGCCCCAACGAGTCGTGCATCGTCATGACGACGAGGTTGACGGCCAGCAGCAGCCCGCCGCCCAGATAGCCGAGCGCCCACCCCCGTGAACTGACGCGGTCACGCTCGTCGTCGCTCGAGATCTGAACGAGCAGCCCGTCGTAAACGACGAGGGAGGCACCCAGACACTGGTTCGCCAGGATGAGCACGACAACACCGAGCTGCCAGTTGCTGCCTGCGACGAAGAACATCGAACTCGCCCCGAGGGCACCGACGAACGCGAACGCGCCCAGCAGGTGCGCCGGGCGCGAGATGCGGTCGGCGATCGCGCCGACGAAGATGAGCAGGATCGCGCTGATGATCGTCGAGACCGTCACCGTGTACGGCGCGAGCGAGCCGGGCGAGATCGGTAGACCGAGCACGTGCAGGTCGGTGTGGCACGCCAGGTCCGTATCCTGCCCCGGGCAGGCCGCCGACTTCGCGACCGCAGTGAGATACGGGGAGAACAGCACCGTCGACGTCGTCGTCACGTACGCCGAGTTGGCCCAGTCGTAGAAGTACCAGCTGCGCTGGCGCCTCGTCAGAACGGCGTCAGGGGGCGGGGTGGGGGCTTCGATCACGGGTGAAGCGTGTCACATCGACGACGCGATCTTCGGGCATGCGGGCCACTGAGAGGTCAGCGCCGCCGATCGAGGCGCTGCTTGTCGAGGTAGCGCCCCGCCGAGTCGCGCGCCTTCGTGATCTGCGCCGAGTACTTGCGGCCCGTGCGCTGGTCGACGAACTCGCCGGCCTTGTCGGTCATGGCGCGCACCTTCTCGGGGTTCTGCTGCACGTAGCGGCGACCCTGCGCGACGAGCTGCCTGGCGATGTTGGTCTTCATGGGGCGTGATCCTAGTGGACGTCCGCCGTCTCGTCCCTGTGCCCAGGGCAGCAGCAGTGCCGCGAGCTGCTCGGCGGTGTCCACGACGGCCACGGCTCCCGCGCGCGCGAGCTCGTCGTCCGCGGCGTAGCCCCAGCTCACCCCGATCGTCGCGATGCCGTGACGCGCGGCGCCCTCGACGTCGTGGAGGCGGTCGCCGACCATGACGACGTCCGGCCCGGCGTCACGACCGAGCGCGGCCAGCGCGCGGGCGATGACGTCCGCCTTCGTGTCGTCCGGGCGCGTGATGTCGGCCCCGAAGACGCCGTCGAGACCCCCGGTCAGGTATGGCTCGAGGCCGAAGTGGGCGACGATGCGGCGCGCCGTCGGCTGCGGTTTCGACGTCGCGACGGCGACGCTGACGCCGGCAGCGTGCAGCTCGGCGAGCAGGTCGGCCATGCCGGGGTAGAGGTCGTTGTCGAACAGGCGCCCGGCGTTGTAATCCTCGCGGTAGGTGCCGACGATGCCCGGCACCTGCTCGGCCGGGATACCGATGCCTTCGAGGGCGACCTTGAACGGCGGGCCGACGAACGAGTCGAGCACGTGTTGCTCGGGCACCGCGACGCCGTGGACGCCGAGCGCATGCCGCATCGATGCTGTGATGCCGCGCGCCGAGTCGGACAACGTCCCGTCGAGATCGAACAGCACGAGAGTGAGCGGGCCGTGCGGCCAGGTGGTGTCGGCGTCAGCCTGGTGTGAAGCGCCTGTCATGACGCGGCCTGCGCGGTGCCGTGGGTGGGGTTCGCGGTGATGCGCGCGGAGCGGGCCGCGGCGCGGCGCTCAGCGTCGGCGGTGACGGCGTCGACGAACCACGTGAACACCTGCTGCGAACGCACGTCGGCCCCGCTCATCATCTCCGGGTGCCACTGCACGGCCGCGAGGCACCACGCGTCGTCCGCGTGCTGCACCGCCTCGACGAGGCCGTCGTCGGCGCGCGCGACGACCCGCAGCGCGTCGGCGATGGCGTCGAGCGCCTGGTGGTGGAAGGAGTTGACGGCCGCCTTCGTCACACCCCACGCGTCGTGGAGGAACGAGCGTTCCTCGACGCTGATGTGATGCAGCGGCGAGGCGGGGTTGCCCATCGCCATGTGCTGCTGGTCGGTGCCCGCGTAGCGCAGATCCTGGAACAGGCTCCCGCCGAGGGCCACGTTGATGAGCTGCATGCCGCGGCAGATGCCGAGCACGGGCAGCCGGTTCTCGCGCGCGAGCCGGAGCGCCTCGATCTCGTACGCGTCGCGGATCGGCGACGTCGTCTGGCATTCCTGCTTCGCGGGCTGGCCGTACAGCAGCGGGTCGACGTCGGAACCACCGGCGAGCAGCAAGCCGTCGAGCAGGGTCAGCTGTTGCGGCAGTGTCGAGTGATCCGTCGACGGCGGCAACATGATCGGAATGCCGCCGGCCTGCGTGATCGAGCGCGAATAGTCCTCGTTGACGGCGACGCGCCGGTAGCCGGGGAAGAGGTAGTGCGGGTCGTACTCGACGTTCGTGATGATGCCGATGACGGGTTTGCGGGCGCTCATCGTGCGTCCTTCCTGGCCTGGCCCTCGTGGGGCGGTGCGAATGTGACCGTGAATCGCGAATGTGTCCGTGAATCACCGATGTGTCAGCTCAGCGGTCCTCGGGGAGCTGCTTCGGGGTGTCGTCGTAGACGCCCAGCTTCCACGGCAAGTACAACGCCGCCGGCAACACGACGTAGCCGACGATCATCGCCGCGACCGCCCACAGGTTGAGCCCGCCGCCGGGATTGCTGAACTGGCCACGCCAGTCGAACTCGACCATGAGGAGCACCGACGCGGCGATCGACAGGATCGGGAACACGACGTCGAGGAGGACGCTGCGCTTCACATCGTTCGGGCGGTGCCGCGTGCGCCCGAGGAAGCACAGGATGAGCGCGAGCGGCACCATGACGAACTGCACGAACCGCGTCACCGAACTGATGACCATGATGCCGCGCATCGAGTACCCGAACGCCATCGGCACGACGATCGCGAGCACCGCCGTCACGACGAACGCGACGACCGGCACCCCGCGCTGCGACGTCCGACTTGCCGCGGCGGGCAGCATCCGACGGCGGCTCATCGCGTCGAAGATGCGCGGCGTGTTGAAGCTCGCCGCGACGTTGATGCCGAACATGCTGACGAGGGCGCCGAGGACGATGAGGTCGCGCACGATCGAGTTGTCGAAGGCGCTCGCGAGCACGACGGCGTCCTTCGACTCGAGCACGCCCGTCGGGTTGATCATCATCGCCACGGACACGACGGCCACGTACACGACGATGACGACCGCGACACCGATCGGGATGGCGCGCGGCAGGTTGCGGGCCGGGTCTTCCATCTCGCTCGCGGCGCTGCCGGCGCCCTCGAACCCGGTGAACGCGTAGAACGCGGCGAGCATTGCGCCGACGAACGCGGTCGTGTCCATGCTCGGCACGAGAGGGCTGCCGTCGGGGCCCTTGAGATGCGCGAGATCGGAGAAGTGGTTGTCGCCCGTCATCGCCAGCACGACGAGGCCGGCGACGATCGTCAGGACGAGCGCGGCGACCTTGCCGATCGTCGAGATGTTGTTGACGACCTTCGTGATGCGTGTGCCCGCCAGGTTGATCGCGAGCAGCACCACCATGAGCAGGACGAAGCCGATCGTGATGTTCGTCGTCGTCACCGCCTCGTGGCCGCCGAAGACGGTGAGCACGGTCGTCACGACGGCCGTCGCCATGACGCCCCACGCGATCGCGGCGCCGACGAAGCGCGTCAGGCCGACGTAGAACCCGACGTCGTCACCGAACGCGACCCGCGTGTACGCGAACGCCGCGCCGTTCTCGCTCGTCCAACGGGCCGCGGCGGCGAACGTCACGGCGAGGACGGCCGCGAAAACACCGGCGATGACATAGACGAGCGGCGTCCACGTGCCCGCGACCTTCATGACGGCGCCGGGGGAGAGAAAGATGCCCGAGCCGATGATGCCGTTGATCGTCAGCAGGACGATTGACGCGAGCCCGAACTTGGCGCGCGACGTCTTGCGCCCGCTGGTGTCATCCCGATTCGCCGCTTCCTGCGGCGTCTCGCCGCGCGTCGTCGCGTCCTGTGGCGTCTCGCCGCGAGTGGGCTGATCAGGCGTCGTCGCGGGCGTCGACGACCCGTCCGCGCTCGCAGACGGGGTCGAACCCGCCGATGATGCGGCCATGACGGCTTCCTCTCCTCGGGCCGTGCCCCGGCGAGGGGACGACGGCGTCAGTCGCGGTGAGTCGCCCCCAGACGCATCGCCGCGTGATTCGTCCTCATCTGCCTAGTGCTGCGTTCGCCGCCGGCGACGTGACGTCCGCGGGTTGGGCAGGACGTCAGCGTGGTCACGCCGGCGACGGAGCCGCGGTGCCGTCGGGCCAGGTGAGGGTGCGCGCCGATGTGAAGTGGCGGGGGGTGCCGTCGACGGGGTCGACGAACGCGAGCGTCTTCGCGAGCAACTGCAGCGGACGCGTGAAGTCGTCGATGTCGTCGTCGAGACGCACGTGCGGATAGAGCGGATCGCCGACGATCGGGATGCCGAGACCGTTGAGGTGCAGGCGCAGCTGATGGGTGCGGCCCGTGGCGGGGGTCAGTCGGTAGGTGGCGACGTCGCCGCGCACCTGCCCGAGTTCGATGTCGGTGATGGCGTTGACCGGCGCCCCCGGCACCTCGAACGCCTGCGCGAGGCCGTGCTGCTTGCGAATGTGCGACTCGACCCGACGCGGCAGCTCGAGCGACGGGTCGTACGCCGCGACGGCCTCGTACGTCTTGCTCACCTGCCGCGCTTCGAAGATGCCCTGGTATGCAGCGCGCCAGCGTGGCTCGCGCGTCAGCAGGAGCACCCCGGCGGTGAGCCGGTCGAGGCGGTGAACGGGCACGAGCGTCGGTTCGTCGAGCATCGCGCGTGCCTTGACGACGACCGACTGCGTGACGTGCCTGCCGCGCGGGATCGAAGCGAGGAAGTGCGGCTTGTCGACGACGACGATGCGTTCGTCCTCGTGCAGCACCGTGAGTTCGAACGGCACCTCCGGCTCCTCGCGCAGCTCGCGGTGGAAGTGGACGAACGTGTGCGGCCGGTACGGTTCGTCACCGTTCCAGGATCGGCCGTGGTCGTCGACGAAACGGCCGCGTTCGAGCATCCCGTCGACGTCGACGTGGTCGGGCAGCTTGTCGTGCAGGAACGCCCGCATCGTCGGCCAGGGCATGGGGTTCGTGCGGTCACGATCGGGCGTGCGCACCCATGCGGCACTGAGGCCGTGACGGCGGGGAAGGGGATGAAAATCTGGCACGGACGGCGCTCGCGAACCGTCAGGCGCCCGCGGGCGCGCGGCCCGTCGCGGCGGCGTCGAGGGCGGCGAGGCCCTTGTCGACGTCCTTCGCCACCTTCGCGTTCATGCGGATGAGGGTGAACAGGACGCGCTGCGGCGCGCTCTGCGGACCCGTCATCGTCCAGGTGACGTCGGTTCCGCCGTCAGCGGCGGGGGAGAAGGCGAAGTGGGAGGTGTTCTCCGACTCGAACGGCGCCGTGAACGTGAGCGCGACGGTGATCTCGTGCGGCGTCGAGTCGAGGATCTCCCTGTGTCCCGACCCGGCCTTCTTGTCGCCGGCCCACTCGTACGGCGCGCCGACGCCACGTGCGGCCCCCGAATAGGTGCGGCGCAGCTGCGGATCGAGCCCCTCCCACGGTGACCAGTGCACCCATTCGTGCAAGTCGTCGACGAACCCGTGCACCTGCTCGAGCGGCGCAGCGATGTGACGGCTGCGACTGACGCGGAACTCACCCATGCCCCAGAGGATATGCGGGAGCCGCCCGAGCTGGTACACGCACGCTCCGGGGCTCACCCGGCCGCCCTCATCGAGTGTGGTGGCAGGGAATGCCAGGTCGGCCCGGACAGGCCCTGGGTCGCCCGCGTGGCCGGCCTCGCAGCAGGAGTCGCGGAGACAAGGAGTAGGGCGCCGGGCGCCCGCAGGTACCTCCAGCCACGTAGATTCACGGCATGGGAATCTTTCAGGGCCTCGCTGGCAACATGCAGCAGATCGACCCGCAGCAAGCACATGAGCTCTACGGCCCCTGGCTGCTCGAGGGTGAGCAGATCCAGTCGGCGTACAAGATGCTGCGCGACGGCTTCTGCATGACCAACTTCCGCATCATCACGCTCGATCACCAGGGTGCGACGGGGAAGAAGACTCGCGTCAAGTCGATCCAGCTGGCTGCGATCGTGGACGTCACCGCAGAGACCGCAGGCGGAGGAGTCGACGACTCGGAGATCACGATCACGTACGTCGTGACGCCTTACCTCAGGGCCCACACCCTGCAGTACGGCGAGTACACGTTCGAGTTCCCCAAGAACTTCGACATCGCGGCGCTGTATCGGCATCTCATGGGCATCGCCCTCAACAACCGTCAGAACCTGAACCGCGCGTGACAGTGGTGCCTGCCGGCCTGCGTGCGTAGCCGCTCGACGCGGGGCTGCGCGCCGAGCGAGATGTCGCCTGCGCGCCGAGTTGGGGACTCGACGCGCATGACAGGATCGGGCAATGGTCGAGACGGACGCGTTGATCCCCGAGTCGCTGCGAGCGCTGTTGGCCGGTCGGGCGGCTGACGGCGCCGGGCTGCCTGACGGTGAGGCGTGGCTGCGCAGCGTCCCGAAGACGCTCGAGACGCTGCTGGGCACCTGGCGTCTGACGCCGGACGGGCCGTCGATGCACGGTCAGTGCGCGCTCGTCGTGCCGGTGCGGCGGGGTTCGGAGCGGCTCGCGCTCAAGCTCGCGTGGCCGCACGCCGAGGCGCGGCACGAGCACCTGGCGCTGCGCGCGTGGCGCGGTGTCGGAGCGGTCAAGCTCGTCGCGGCCGAACCGTCGTCATGGGCGCTGCTGCTCGAACGGTGTCGGCCGGCGACGCAGCTGGTGGAGATGTCGTCGCTCGACGCGGCGGAGACGATCGGCGCGATCCACCGGCGTCTCGCCGTGCCGGCGTTGCCGCAGCTCGACACGGCGTCTGCGTGGTGCGGCCGGATCGCCGAGCGGCTGACGGGGGAGGAGCTGCCGATGCCGAGGCGGTTCGTCACCCAGGGGGTGTCGTTGGCGAGATCGCTCGCGCAAGAGCGTGGTGTCGACGCGACGCTCGTGCACTCGGATCTGCACGACGACAACGTCATGAGCGTGACGCGAGCCGGAGCTATTGGCGGGCTCGTCGCGATCGATCCGAAACCGGTCGCGGGAAACCTCGCGCTCGCGGTTGCACCGTTGTTGTGGAACCGGTGGGACGAGGCCGCTGACGCCTACAACCTGAGGAATCATCTGCGTTTTCGCGTCGATTACGCGTGCGACCCGATGGGCGTCGCGCCCGAAGCGGCCCGGGCATGGACGATCATTCGGGTGCTTGCCAACGCCTGGTGGGCCTGCCACGACGCGCGCGAGCGACGCGCTCCTGCACCGGATCTGACTCGCGAGGTCGCCATCATCAAGGCCATGCAGGGCTGACGTTCACCCCTGCCCGAACGCCTCGGTTCGAAGGCCTCAGAGAGCTTCCGACTACTGCCCAGCGGCCCCGCCCCACGTGCGATGTACGTCCCCATTCGCGATCTGCGTAGCCATCGGCGACTCACGTCCACCTTCGCGATCTGCGTCCCCATCTGCGATTTTCGGAAGCATTCGCCCCGGCCGTCGCACGTGGCAGGTGAGGTGCCCGGGCCGTGCGGAGCGTCGCGCCACCCGGCGGCGGGCCATCTCGTACGCTGTGGCCATGAGCCATCCCACTGATTCGTCGACGCCCGCCGCGCCCGTCAGCTCGGCCCCGGCGCCTGCGGCGCCACCCGCCGCATCGACCGCCATCCTCACCCCTGAAGCGATCGCGACGGCTGCCGAGGCCGCGATGGCCAAGCGGCCTGTGCGCGAACCGTGGCGCATCGCCATGCTCGCCGTGCTGGGCGGCGCATGGATCGCGCTCGGTTTTGTCTTCTACATCACGACGCAAACGGGCGCGTCGACGATGCCGTGGGGCATCTCGCGCACCATTGGCGGCGTCGCGTTCTCCGTCGGCCTGCTGCTCGTCATCGTGACGGGCGCGGAGCTGTTCACGTCCTCGACGATGACGATCATCGCCAAGGTCGTTGGACGCATCACGTGGCCCCAGTTCGCGCTGCACTGGGTGATCGTGTGGGTGTTCAACTTCGTCGGCGCGCTGCTCGTCGCGGCGCTGTGCTACTTCGGTGGGCTGCAGACGAACGGTAAGAACGGGTGGGGCAAGGTCGTCCTCGACGGCGCGGCTGCCAAGCTGCATCACTCGTGGGGTGAGGCGTTCGTCCTCGGCATCTTCGCGAACCTCGCGGTCTGCCTCGCGGTGTGGATGGCGTTCGCCGGCAAGACGCTCGTCGACAAGGCGTTCGCCGTCGTCGGGCCGGTCGCGCTGTTCGTCGCGACGGGTCTGGAGCACTCGATCGCCAACATGTTCTTCCTGCCGCTCGCCATGATCTTCAAGGATCACGGGGGAGCGAAGTTCCTCAAGGGCCTCGACATGTCGGCGTACTCGGATCTCACCTGGACGCATGTCTTCGTCAACAATTTGCTGCCGGTGACGCTCGGCAACATCATCGGTGGCGGGCTAATCGCGGGCCTGTACCAGTGGTACGCGAACCGTCCGAAGGTCGAAGCAGCTGCGGTCTGAGGATCGCGCTTTACATTCATTAGCTATATTTATGGCGCAGGGGAGTTGCACCAGAAAGAGACCACCGTGAGCGGTGTCGACAAGGCGCAGGTCCTGGAGGACCTCGTCGCACACCTGAGCGAGCGCCTCGACCAGGCCGACAAGGCTGTCGGCCTGCGCCAGCAGGTCGGCGAGGTGATCGAGCAGGACGAGCACCGCGTCGACGACGTCTCGCATCAGGAGGACGCCGGCGACATGCACGACATGCTCCAGGAGGTCGACAAGACGCAGCAGCGCATCGTCGAGACGGCGAAGGCGTTGACGACGACGGCGTGTGACGTCGTCAAGCCCGGCGCGGTCATCAGTTTCGGCGGCGAGCACTTCGTCGTCGGCGTGGCGACGGACGAGTTCACCTCGGGCGGCACGACCTACCTGGGCATCTCACCGGACGCACCGATCTACGCAGCCATCGAGGGCAAGCGAGCCGAAGACACATTCGAGTTCAACGGCACGATGTTGACGCTCGACGACGTGTCCTGACGCTTCGGGCGCGCGGACGTAAGCGTCAGCACTCTGGCGGCGAGAGCCAGCAGTGGGTCACATCGCACACAGCGGTGTGACCCACTGTCATTGGGACCTCTTCTGCGCCACGTTCGTCATCCGATAATCTACATTATGTTAAGTAAGCGGATGAGGGGCCTTCCCCAGCACCCCCACACGTGTTATCGTTCATAAAAGACTGCCGTTTTCTCACTCAACTCCTCCTGTTACCTTTTGATGGTTGACTCGCACGATTCATCGCCACTAGATCGAGGGACCATGGGTACAACCTCCGTAGCCGCCAGTGACGAGACGATGTGCATGATCCGCACAGCGGACGGTGAGCGACTCGTAACTCCCCTCGGGCCCGATTTAGCCAGGGTGGCCGTTGAGCACGCTCGCCCCATACGGGAGGTCACCTCGTACAAGCAGAAGCGCTCATTTGAGGGCGATTATTGGTCCGCGACGCTGGGGTGCCTCGTTCACCACGAATCTGGGCTCGAGAAGAGGTTCGCGGTCGAGGCTGACTTCCGCCGCGATGTGGTCGCGTACTCATGGCAGCCGCTCATCTTCTCCTGGCCGCGAGGAACACCCGGACGACGTGACCACGTCCCAGACTTCTTCTGCCGACTCGCTAGCGGTGACGGTCTCGTCGTTGACGTCAAGTCCGCCGATCACACTGAAGCTGCCGCAGATCAGTTCGCCCTCACCCGCACAGCCTGTGAAACCGTTGGATGGCAGTACGAGGTGTTCTCAGGTTGGGAACCCCAGCGGGCATTCAACATGGAACACCTGTGCACCTACCGGCGCACGCGCTTCGTTCCCGATCCCTCAGTGCGTGACGCAGCGCTAACGGCGTTCGACGGTGGCGCGTCATTCAACCTCGGGATGAGGCGTCTGATGCGCGAGGCCGCGCTACCCGAACACGAAGCGCGCATGCACCTCTACAACATGATGTGGCACCAGCAGCTTACGTTTGACCTCGAGCAGCCGCTACGCAGCAGCACCATAGTCACGGCGGAGAGTGCATGAAATCTGTCAGGATGTACGACTTCATTCTCTTCGACGCCCAGGCCTGGCAGGTCGTCGGCGTGGATGGCCCGAGAGCCGCGTTGAAAAGCCAAGCGAGTGGGCGCATCCGCCACGTCGCGCTCACCGAGCTACTCGCCGATGACTCCTTCCAGCCAGAGACCCCGGACCGCTTGCCAACCCTCGACGATGTGCGTTTCTTGGAGAGCGTCCCCCAGCAGGTCGCCGAGGATGCCCGCTGGCTCCAGCGGCACATCGTGGAAATCATCCGCGGTGTGCCACCCATCGACGACACCCCCCAGGAGACTATCCCGAATCCGGCCTACGCCGACGACGTCCCCCGCTACCGCCGCATTGAAGCCAAAGTAGCCGAGCTCGCCTCAACGGCACGACCCCTAAAGGAGCGGCAACTTCGGCAATACGTGAAGGCATATGAACGCGATGGCGTGGCCGCCCTCGTCGACAAGCGCAAATTGCGCGACAAGCGGCCCGGTCTCCGACAAGATCCGCGCATCATGACGCTCCTACACGCGTACGTCGTCGACCAAACGGAGACGTCTACCGGAACCCGTAAACGCGCATTGGATCATCTGAAGTACCAGGCCCGGCTTGAGGGCATCACGGTTCCTTCCGACGCGACCCTCTACCGCCTCCTGTCCCAAGTGGAAGGTGACCTGCACCCATTTGGCAACGCCACGACCAGACGAACCCGCGCCAACCGGCCGAACCAGCCCTTCAGCAGGCGCCGGGCCACGCTTCCAGGCCAACTCGTTGAAATCGACTCGACCCCACTCGACCTCGCCATCGTGTACCCAGACGGAAGCACCGGGCGCCCAGAGCTGTCCGCAATGATCGACGTAGCCACCGGGACCATTTGCGGCGCCATCCTGGTGCCCGAGGGAACGAAGGGAGTGGAACTCGGTACTCAATTGTTGGCGCGCTCTCTGACCCCACTTCCCATGCAGCCCGGATGGGACGACGCCCTCTCTCTCGCGCGATCCACCCTGCCCGTCGAAATGATGGTTCCCGACCCCGAACTGAGAGCGGGGATCGCCGCCCGCCCCCTCATCTACCCCGAAACGATCACGATCGACCGGGGAAAGAACTACATGAGTGAGGTTTTCAGGAACGCATGCGAACGCCTCGAAATCGGTCTAACGCTAGCCTCTCCGGGCACGCCCACAGATAAGCCACACATCGAACGGTTCATGCGAGCAGTCGAGGAGCAGTTCACGCAGTACCTCAACGGATACACCGGTCGAGATGTCGCCAACCGTGGCCGCGACGTCGAACGAAGGGCCCGATGGGCTCTCCACGAGGTTCAATCACTTCTCGACCAGTGGCTCGTCACCGTCTGGCAGAACCAACCGAAGGACCGCCTGCGACACCCCGCCGTTCCGAAGCGGGCGCTGACACCCAATCAGATGTACACGGCGCTGTCGGGGGTCGCACCGACAGCCACGAGGGCTCTCACCCGCGACGACTACATCAGTATGCTCCCGATGAAAATGCGAACCGTCCAGCACTCCGGAATTAATCTGGACGCGATGTCGTACAACTCCCCTGCCCTCAACCCCTACCGCAAACAACCATCCGGATTGTCGAACACCGACAAGTGGGAGGTGCGCTACGACCCTTCTCGCATGAACGTCATCTTCTTGCGTGACCACCGCAAGCCGTCTGGCGAGCAGTGGATTGAGGTGCCGTGGATCTTGCACACCGACGCCGTCCCAGCGTTCTCGGAGAGCGTGGCCAAGGTGGCTGTCAGACTCGCGAAGGAAGCATCCCGGGGCCAAGAAGCACCGTCAAACCTTGTACTCGACCACATCATGCGCATTCAGTCCGGACTGAACCTATCGACAGCGACGGAACGTAAGGCCAGGCGACGGAACAGCCAGCCGAACGTTCCGGAGGTAGCCCTCGCACCTGAGGCGCGGACACCTGTCCCCCGGAATGGCGAGGCTAGCGCCCCCACACCGGAAGAAGAGCCGGACGCCGAGGACCAGACGAAGCAACGCAAACGAGTGCGCCGCGCCGAGTACTGAGGAGCCACCATGAGCGACATCCAACTGACTAGCGCACCAATCACACTCGACCAATGGCGACGCTTCATGGCATATGAGCCGGTGATCGTCGACGCCCTTAGTCCAGAGCAAGTTGAACGGCTGACACACGAAGAAGCCGAGCGTTACCTAGAGCGTCGCGCCGCCGCTATCAACAGCCACGACGTGCTCCTCACGCCTGACTTGGATCGCCTTGAACGTCAATTCAGGGTTCATCGGCTCGGCGCGCACGGCCCCCAGTTCGGGCCCCGCCAGAGCATGGCGGTCTCGGGAGCCCAGCGCCTGGGCAAGAGCACCGCAGCCCTCCATCTCGGCAAGCTCCACGAAATCACCGAGCGAAGGAAGACGGGCCGTGCCGGCACGGACTTCGCACCGACCCTCTACCTGTCGACACCCCCCGGGGCTACGCCCAAGACCCTCATGAGTGCATTCGCCGCCGCACTGAACCTCCCGGTGCACGTACGTGACACCACCGAGACCATCACCGCTCAGGTCGTTGACGTCCTTGCCAGCCTCAGCACCAGTCTCATCATCGTTGACGAGGTCCAAAACCTCCGCACACGAGCCCAATCCGGCCTGGACGCAGCGTCAGCACTCAAGGCCTTCATGGACCGCGTGCCAGCGCTATTCCTATTTGTCGGAGTCGACCTTCCGGACTCTGACCTGTTCGCGGGCCCTATGAGCGCCCAAATGCAAGGGCGCGTGACCATGCACTACCTCAAGCCCATGAGCAGAGGCACCCAAGAGGACCGTGACGAGTGGGATTCGCTCATCGACCTCCTCGAGGAGTCATTGCCTTTGATGAGCCAGCCCGCCGGCCACCTGTCGAGTCAAGCGAGCGAGTTCCTGCACGCCGCAACAGGCGGCAGCATCGGCTCCCTGCGCACCCTCGTGCGCATGGCAGCGCTCGGCGCCCTCATCGACGGCAAAGAAACCATCGGCTTACGCGAGGTCAAGACAGCTCACCGCGACTACCGCGCGGAACTGGCCGCCAAGGAGGAACACCTCACACAGACCCGCCAACACAGGGCGGATTCAACTGGTCG
>NZ_AEIQ01000118.1:0-504 GCF_000152185.1 Dermacoccus sp. Ellin185
TTCGCGGACATAGCGTTCTTTCAGGCCGGTCTTGCCGGCCAGCTCCGCAGCGGTGACCGGCTTACCATCGGCCATCGCCTTGTAGAGGCCGAGCTGATCGCCGAGGACGATGAGCGAGCCGGTGACGCAGGCTCCGACATCCCCGACGAGACGTCCCACCAAGGCATCGAGGCTTTTGGCGGGTCGGATTCACGCATGGCCAAGCTCCTCTGGTTGGGGAGGGCGTGGCCGGGCCTGACGCGAACCGGCTCGACGCCATCGCGGATGCCGATGCTATACCCCGCTCGGAGGAGCTCAACTGCGCAAAGGGGGAGTCTCGCTCGCCTGTGCGCGCATGACAGGAAGAAGCGCTTTCCGCTTCCCCCCGCGCCTCGCCCGTCTATAGCGAGCGCCTAGCATTCATCTTTGGGCACGCGCTGGCCTCCGCTCCTTGCGATCGGACGGGCCGTGTGCGCCCGCACGGAACCGGTCGAGACCATGCCCAAGCGCACAGACATCAAGACG
>NZ_AEIQ01000117.1:0-25387 GCF_000152185.1 Dermacoccus sp. Ellin185
CGGCGCAGGCCCCGATGATGAAGCACACCTTGAACGCGCCCTCCGTCGGGATGGCGGGCGTCCCCGGCGCGAGGACGGTCGTGCGGCTCGTCAGCACGGCGGCCATGACGGCGCCGGCGACGGTCGTGCCGACCGAACGCATCAGGCCGTTGACGCCGACGCTGGCGCCGGCCTCGTGCATCGGCACGTTGTCGAGGATGAGCGTCGGCATCGCGGCGTAACCGATGCCGACACCCGCCGACGCGACGCACGAGGCGACCATGAGCTGCCACGGCGCGTTCATGAGGAACAGCGCGATGACGTAGCCGATGCTGATGACGAGCGCACCGGTGGCGAGCGTCACCCGCGCACCGCGGTGCGTGATGAGCGCGCTCGAGACGGGCGCGAACGCCATCATCATGAGGCCCGCGGGAGCCATCCACAGCCCGGCGTGCAGGATCGACTGGCCGAGACCGTACCCGGTGGCCTCGGGCATCTCGAGCAGCTGCGGCACGATGATGGACTGCGCCATCATGCCGAATCCGACGAGCACGGCCGCGAGGTTCGTGAACAACACCGGGCGGCGCGCCATGGTGCGCAGGTCGACGAGCGGATCGTGGTGACGCAGCTCGTACGCGCCCCAGACGAGCAGCACGATGACACCGGCGACGATGCTGCCGATCGTGCGCCCACTGCCCCACCCCCATTCGGAGCCCTTCGAGACACCGACGAGCGCCGAGACCAGACCCACGGCGAGACCGATGATGCCGACAGGGTCGATGTGCGCCGGGTGCTCGTCGTGGATGTGCGGCACGACGAACGCCGTCAGCACGACGACGACGGCGGCGAGCACCGCGGACAGCCAGAACAGGTCGTGCCACGAGTAGTCCTGCGCGATCCACGCTGCGATCGGCAGACCGAGCGCACCACCGACACCGAGCGTCGCGCTGACGGCGGCGACGGCGCCCGTCGCACGCGCGGGCGGAGCGACCTCGCGCACGAGACTGATGGCGACCGGGATGTAGCCCATCGCCATGCCCTGCAGCGCGCGGCCGACGAGGAACGGCGCGAGGGTGCTCGACAGCGCCGCGACGACCGAACCGAGGACGAGCAGCGTCGCCGAGACGAGCAGGACTCGCTTCTTGCCGTACATGTCGGCGAGGCGGCCGGTGACGGGCATCGTCACGGCGCCGGCGAGCAGCGTCGCCGTCACCGCCCAGGAGGCGTTGCTCGCGGACGTGTGCAGCAGCTCCGGCAGTTCGCGCTGGATCGGGATGACGAGGGACTGCATGAGCGCGCCGCTGAGGCTGCCGATGCAGAGGACGGCGACGACCGTCATCGGGGAGAAGCGCATCGCGGGGGCGGCCCCGGTCGGCGCGGTGGGTGAGGACAAGTGACCACTCCGTTTGTGTAAATTACATACCTACCCGATGAGATTACATTTAGTTGTACGAAGCAACAAGCGGGATGGCGGCAGACGTGGCGAGCGACATCGACACCGCTGCCGACGACGGCAACCGCGACCGTGCCCGCACCATGGCGCGCCTGCTCTCTCGCTTCGACATCATGCGCCGCGCCGAGGAGCAGGCGAGCGAGTTGCGCATCGCCGAGGGCCGCCTGCTGTGGCTGCTGACGGGCGACGGCCCGCCGCGCACGCTCAAGCAGATCGCGTGCGAACTTGAGCTCGAGCAGTCGACGGCGAACCGTCAGGTCAACGCTGCGGTGCGGGCCGGCGTCGTCCGGCGATTCCGCGAATCCGGGTCTCACGCTTGGCTCTTCGAGGCGAGCGACGACGGCGCGGCGCTCTACGAGCGCAGCGTCGGACGTCACCTCGACCGCGTCGACGACGCCCTCGCCGCTCTGCCCGCCGACGAACGCGAACGTCTCGTCAGCTCGTTCGCGACCTTCATCGACGCCTACAAGGAACCGTCGGCAACCTCACCCCACGGCTGATCGCGCGACGACACGTCCTGAGAGTCCCCGGCCACACCGCGAAGCCGCCGTGACCGTCACCCTCGCCATCCCGTACCCAACGGCGATCTACGTCCACATCTGCGATTTTCGTTCACCTCGTGAAGGTGAACGAAAATCGCAGATGAGGACGGGAGTCGCAGAGGGGTCAGCTCATCGCGAACATCTCGAGGTGGGTCTTGACGACGATGACGCGCGGGCCGTTGACGTCGGCGGCGAACGTCGCGCGCAGGGCGTCGGTCAACTCGTCGTAGCCGACCTCGTCACCCACAGCCACCTCTTGAGCCTCGACACCGAACGACTCCGCCAAGGCGACGAAGTCCGGCCGTGCCAGTTCGGTGTGCGTCGCCTGGCCGAACGTCGCCTCCATGTACTCGCGCAGGATGCCGTAGCCGCCGTCGTCGACGATGAGCCACGTGACGGGGATGCCGTGTTGCACGGCCGTCGCGAGTTCGGCGATCGAGTACATCGACGAGCCGTCACCGGCGACGGCGACGACGCGCTCGTGCCCGCCGACGGAGAACGCCGCGTCGACGTCCGTCAGCTTTGCGCCGCGCTTCTCCGCGAGCGCGACGGCGCCGCCGAGCGCGGCCGGGAACGCGAACCCGAGCCCGCCGGCGCCCTGACCCGAGTGGAAGCCGCCGGAGCGGCCGTCCCAGCAGTTCCAGGCCCAGTAGGCGGCGATCGTCATGTCCCAGAACGTCGGCACCTCGTCGGGGATGCCGGCGCGGATGGCGTCCATGAACGCGCGCTCGTGGGCGAGATCCTGACCGTCGAGCCGGGCGACGATCCCCTTGCGCACCTCGGCGGCGCGCTCCGCTCCCGACGCGCGCCCCGCGGGCGCCTCTGCCGGGAACGCCGCGACGAACGCATCGAGCGCCGCCTTCGCGTCGCACGCGATGCCGAGCGCGGGGTGGTTCGACTCGAGCACGCGCGGCTCGGCGTCGACGTGGATGAGCTTGCCGGCGGGCTTCAGCGTGAAGTAGTTCGACGTCACCTCACCGAGCGAGGTGCCGACGGCGAGCAGGACGTCGGCGTCCGCGAGCAGATCGGTGACGGCGCGGTCCTCGACCCACGACCCCATCGACAACGGGTGATCGACCGGAAAACCCGAGTTGCCACCCGGCGAGCAGACGACGGGTGCGTCGAGCTTCTCCGCCAGGGCGAGCAGCGCCCTCTCGGCGCCGGCGCGGCGCACGCCGCCACCAGCGACGATGGCAGGGCGCTTCGCGCCCGCGAGCAACTTCACTGCAGCCCAGACGAGTTCGGGGCGCGGCCCCTCCGGCGTCGGCGCCGAGACGGCCGTGCGGATCGGCGGGATCTCCGTCTTCGCGAGCAGCACGTCCTGCGGCACCTCGACCCACACGGGCCCGCGCGGATACGTCATCGCCTCGACCCACGCCGACTCGATGGCCGTCGGGATGGCGGCGTGGTGCGTCACCGTGCGCTGCGACTTCGTCACGTCGATGGCGGCGCGGCGCTGCTCGTCGAGCTGGTGCAGCATGCCGCGACGCGCGCCGCCGAGGCCCGAGACGGGCACCTGCGAGGCGACGACGACCATCGGCACGCTCGTCGCGTACGCCTCCTGCAGCCCGGGCAGCGCCGTCAGGGCACCCGGCCCGGTCGACAGGAACAGCGCGGCCGGCTTGCCTGAGACGCGCGAGTAGCCGTCGGCCGCGAAGGCTGCGTTGTTCTCGACGCGCGAGCTCATGAAGTGCAGCCCCGAGCGGCGCAGCGCGTCGAACAGGCCCAGCGCATGCTGACCGGGAATGCCGAACACCGTCGTCGTGCCGAGCGCTTCGAGCGTCTCGACGACGAGGTCGCCACCGTTGCGGATCTTCTCGCCCTCGCCCGTCGGCGCGACGGCTTCGGGCTCGGGGTGACGGATCTGCTCGCTCACCGCTGGGCCCCGTACACCGTGCCGGACTCGCCGTACGCGGGCCCGCCGGGCGCGGCGTCCGCACCGAGCGCGAGCAGCGACATGTACTCGTAGACGACGTTGGCGGCGGCCAGGCCCGTCAGCTCGGCGTGGTCGTAAGGCGGTGCGACCTCGACGACGTCGGCGCCGATGAGGTTCGTGCCGCGCAGGCCGCGCAGGATCTCGAGCAGCTCACGCGACGTCAGACCGCCCGGCTCGGGGGTGCCGGTGCCCGGCGCGTGCGCGGGGTCGAGCACGTCGATGTCGAGCGAGACGTACAGCGGACGGTCGCCTACGCGCTCGCGCAGGAACCCGACGACCTCGTCGACGCCCATGCGCATGACGTCGTTGCTCGTCACGACACCGAAGCCGAAGCGCGCGTCGTCCTCGAGGTCCTGGGTGCCGTACAGCGGGCCGCGCGTGCCGACGTGGCAGACGCCGGAGGAGTCGATGAGGCCCTCCTCGAACGCGCGGCGGAACGGCGTGCCGTGCGTGTACTCGGCGCCGAAGTAGGTGTCCCACGTGTCGAGGTGCGCGTCGAAGTGCAGCAGCGCGACGGGGCCGTGCTTCTTCGCGTGCGCGCGCAGCAGCGGCAGGGCGAGGGTGTGGTCGCCGCCGATCGTGATGAGCGAGGTGCCCTCGTCGACGAACTGACGTGCACCCTCCTCCGCTTCCTTCAGCGCCGACTCGATGTCGAAGGGGTTGAGCGCGATGTCACCGGCATCGGCAATCTGCATCTGCGCGAACGGCGACACGGACTGCGCCGGGTTGAACGGGCGCAGCAGACGCGAGCTCTCGCGCACGTGCGTCGCGCCGAAACGCGCACCGGGGCGGTAGGAGACGCCGGTGTCGAACGGCATGCCGACGACGGCGACGTCGGCCTTCGAGACGTCCTCGATGCGCGGCAGGCGCGCGAACGTGCCGAGGCCGGCGTACCGCGGCGTGAGGGCGGCATTGACGGGCCCGACGTTGCCGCCGGCCTCGATGCGGGGGTGATCCATCTCGTCCTCTTCCTCTTCCGACGAGGCGTGCGCACGCCCGGTGCGAGCACCCCGTCGAGCCGTCGAACGGCCACTCATCAGGTCACGATCAGATTAACGGACGTGTTTACCGATGCGAATCTCTCGTTTGTCACGAGTCGATCTCGTATATTCACACGGTTCACCGTGGACTCATGCCAGAGCCATGCCACCCGGATCCAAGGAGGCCCTCGTGGACCTCAACCTCGTGATCGTCGTCCTCTACCTCGTCGCCATGCTCGGATTCGGGTTCTGGGGCCGCTCGCGCACCCAGAACTCGAGCGACTACCTCGTCGCCGGCCGCCGCCTCGGCACCTTCCTCTACACCGGCACGATGGCGGCCGTCGTCCTCGGTGGCGCCTCCACGGTCGGCGGGGTCGGCCTCGGCTACAAGATGGGGTTGTCGGGCATGTGGCTCGTCGTCGCCATCGGCGTCGGCGTGCTCCTGCTGTCGCTGCTGTTCGCCGGCACCATCTCGAAGCTGCGCGTCTACACCGTCAGCGACATGCTGAAACTGCGCTACGGCAGCAAGAGCGCCGCGGGCGCGTCCAGCATCGTCATGATGCTCTACACGATGTTCCTCGTCGTCACCTCGACCGGCGCGTACGCCACCGTCCTGCACGTGCTGACGGGCCTCGACAGCTGGATCTGCATCGCCATCGGCGGCGCCGTCGTGCTCGTGTACTCCGTCATCGGCGGCATGTGGTCGATCACCCTGGCCGACCAGGTGCAGTTCATCATCAAGACGATCGGCATCTTTGCGCTCATGCTGCCGTTCGTGCTCGTCAAGGCCGACGGCTTCTCCGGCATCCGCGAGCGCCTGGGCGACGACTACTTCGCCATCGCCGGCGGCAAGGTCGGCGCCGACACGCAGACGATCATCACGTGGTTCGTCGTCTACATGTTCGGCATGCTCATCGGCCAGGACATCTGGCAGCGCGTCTTCACCGCGCGCACCCCGAAGGTAGCGCGTCTCGGCGGCACCATGGCCGGTGTCTACTGCATCCTCTACGGCGCGGCCGGCGCGATCATCGGCATGGGCGCGCACGCCGTCCTCGGCGACGGCATCAAGGCGAAGAACGACGTCTACGCCGAGGTCGCCGACAAGATCCTGCCCGTCGGCATCGGCGGTCTCGTGCTCGCCGCCGCCGTCGCGGCGATGATGTCGACGGCGTCCGGCGCGCTCATCGCGTGCGCGACGGTGGCCCGCAACGACGTCGTCCCGTTCCTGACGGGCCGTGCCCGCGCGGTCGACGACGTCGCCGTCGACGCCTACAGCGACCACGACGCCCTGAAGAGCACAGGCTCGCACGCCGCGAACGATGATGCGTCCGACCCGCACAGTGAGAAGAACATCCGCGAGAACCGCGCGTTCGTCCTCGGCCTCGGCGTGCTGACGGTGCTCATCTCGATCCTCATGGCGCGCCTCGACAACGGCGGCGACCTCGTCGTCGCGTCGCTGACGGTGGCGTACGACATCCTCGTCGGCGGCCTGCTCGTCGCCATCCTCGGCGGTTTCGTGTGGAAACGCGCCAACGGCACGGGCGCCGCGATCTCGATGCTCGTCGGCACGCTCGTCACCGTGGCCGGGATGGTCTACCAGGCGAACAAGCTCGGCGACACCCTGAGCGGCATCCTCGCCAATGAGCCGATCTACTACGGCCTCATCGCCTCGCTCGTCACGTTCGTCGTCGCTTCCCTCGCGACGCCGAAGACGGACGACGCGGTGCGCGCCGAGTGGGACGCCCGCGTCCACCGCCCCGCCGACGTCGAACTCGACGCCACGCCCACCGCACGCTGAGGCACCTGCCCGCCTCGGCTTGACGATGCCGCCGTCCGCTCGCACGCTGGAGCGGACGGCGGCATCGGCGTCCCTGCTGAGTCACGACGCGCCCCATCGCGCCCCGAAGACCGCCCACCTCACGAGGAGACCGCATGAGCACCCCCGATCAGCGCGAGCAGCCCACCCCCGACGAGGCTTCCGCGGCCACGGCACCAGCCGTCCCGAACGCGGACGACCTCGACGCCCTCGCCGCGCAGCTGAGCGGCACGCTCGTCACCGACCCCGACGTCGTCGACGCCGCGAGCCGTGACCGCTCCCCCGTCGAAGAGGTGGGTGCGGCCATCGCGCTCGTGCGCGCGACGTGCCGTGACGACGTCGTCGCGACGCTGCGGTGGGCGAACGAGCGTGGCGTGCCCGTCATCACGCGGGGTGCGGGCACCGGGCTGTCGGGTGGCGCGAACGCGATCGACGGGTGCGTCGTGCTCGATGTCTCCCGTATGAACGCGATCAAGACCATCAACCCTGCCGAGCGCATCGCCGTCGTCGAACCGGGTGTGCTGAACGGCGATCTGTCGGACGCTGTGCGTGAGCAGGGCCTGTTCTATCCCCCGGACCCGGGCTCGTGGCGCATCTCCTCGATCGGCGGCAACGTCGCGACGAACGCCGGGGGCCTGTGCTGCGTCAAGTACGGGGTGACGAAGAAGTTCGTGCGTGCGCTCGAGGTCGTGCTCGCCGACGGCAGCGTCATGCGCACCGGCACTCCGACGGCGAAGGGCGTCGCGGGGTACGACCTCACGGGCCTCATCGTCGGGTCGGAGGGCACGCTCGGTGTCGTCACGGAGGTGACGCTCGCTCTCGTCCCGGCGCCTGACGACGAACTGGTCGCCGTCGCACTGTTCGACTCGGCGTCGCGTGCGTGCGAGGTGGCGGCAACCTACCTCGAGGCCGGCGGGCGCCCGTCGATGCTGGAGTTCATGGACGGCCCGACGCTCGCCGCGGTGCAGCGCATGGCCGATCTCGGCTTCGACGAGTCCGTCGACGGCATGCTCATCGTCGGGTGTGACGACGCCACACGTCAGGACGTCGAGTTCGCGGCGTTCTCGCGCCTCGCCGAGGAGGCCGGCGCGGAGGTGTTCGTCGCCGAATCCGTCGCGGAGTCACTGCAGTTCACCGCTGCGCGGCGCCTCGTCGGCAACGCGTTCGAGGCGATGGGCCGCGACCTCGTCGACGACGTCTGCGTGCCTCTGCGACGCACCGGCGAACTCGTCGACGGCGTGCGGGCGCTCGGCAAGAAGCACCGCGTACGCGTCGCGACGGCCGGCCACCTCGGCGACGGCAACATGCACCCCGCCGTGCTCTACTCCCCCGGCGACACTCCCGAGGCCGTGGACGAGAAGCGTCGCGCTTACGCCGCGTTCGAGGAGATCATGCAGCTCGGCCTCGATCTCGGCGGCACCATCACCGGTGAGCACGGCATCGGGCGCCTCAAGGCGAGCATGCTGCCCGTCGAGCTCGGCGAGACGAACACGCGCATCCAGCGCGAACTGCGGCGCGTCTTCGACCCGAATGGGACCCTCAACCCGGGTGTGAACCTTGCGAGCGATCACTCTTGATATCGAGCGCGCGCAGCATCCGCAGCTACCTCGAAGCCGTCGGTGGCACCCTCGTCAGCCAGTGCGTCGAGGGTGACAACCACGTGCAGGTGCCCTGAGCCCCGTCAACGCGCGACGGGGATGAGGGTGAAGATGACGACGCTCTCGCCGTCGGCGGCGTTGCGCCAGGTGTGTGGTTCGCGGCCGGGGAAGGTGAGGGTGTCGCCGGCCTCGAGTCGGTGCGTGGCGTCGTGCAGCGTCACGTCGAGCGCGCCGGAGACGACGTGCCAGATCTCGAGCTCGCAGTCGATGGCGTACGGTTCGGCCTCACCGGCCCCGCCGGGTTGGATGACGGCGCGCAGCATCTGCACGGAACGTTCCTGACGACCCGTGACGAGGCGCTCGTCGATGCCCGTGCCGCCCATGTCGACGACCGGCGCGTCGGCAAGCTTGATGAGCGACGTGCGGGGTGCCTCGAAGAGCGAGCCGACCTCGATCTGCAGCACCTGGCACAGCGTCACGAGAGAGGCGACGGACGGCGACGTGAGGTCGCGTTCGACGCGGCTGAGAAACCCCTTCGTCATGCCGGCGAGCTGCGCGGCCTGCTCGAGGGTGTAGCGGCGCGCCAGCCGGGCGTTGCGCAGCCGGGCGCCGATGGCGACGTTCTCACGCACCCCTTGCACTGGTAGTGACTTCACGCCGACTCCCCCTTGGTTGTATTGCGGTAAACCCTACGCCGGATCTCACCGCTCTCCCCAGAAAAGCCGTCAGAGTCCATTTTTGCCGTCAGTCCAGGGCGATGGGGCCGTAGTCGCCGAGCAGCTCCCCTGGCCCGGGGTTTTCCGGAGACGAACTTCCGCCGAGGTGACGGACCACACCCCACACCGCGTTGAGGCCGGTCTGGACGGCCCCCTCGGCCCAACCGGCCGTCCACGAGATGTCGTCGCCGGCGAGGAAGATACCGCGCTGGTGCTCCGGCAGCTCGTCCTGGGCGAAGTGGGTGAACAGCCGCTGCTGATACCGGTAGTGCCCCGGCAGGTTGGCCTTGAACGCGCCCATGAAGTTGGGGTCGGATTCCCACGAGACGGTGATCGGCTGACCGATGATGTGGCTCGCGATGTCGACGTCCGGGTAGATCTGGGCGAGCGAGTGCAGCATGAGCTCGACGCGCTCGTCGGCATCGAGCGCGAGCCACTTGAGCGCGTCGTCGTTCCACGTGTACGACAGCAGGATGACGGCGGGCCGGTCCGGGCCGTCGTCGAGCAGGTAGGTGGCGCGGTTGAGGCGGTCGGTGAGGGTCATCGACATGACGTCACGGCCCGTGGCGGGGTCGATGTCCTTCCAGAACGGGCGATCGACCATGACGAACGTCTTCGAACTGCTCATGTAGTGGCTGCGCTCGATCGCCATCCACATCTGCGGGCTGAACAGCGCCTCCTCGGTCGTGATGCGCGTCGACAGCAACCACGACTGGCACGTCGTGACGAGCGCCGGGTACGTCGCCTTGCGCCCCCATCGCTCGGTGACCTCGAGGTCGCCGCTCTCATGACGCCGGATGGCGGCGACGGCGCCGCGCGGCGCCCCGTCGTGCAGGCTCGCCAGGGTGGTGCCGGCCGGCCAGTGGGCGAGCTTCTCGGGCGCGTGCGACCACAACGCCTCGGGCAACTTCTGCGCTCCGCCGAGGATGCGGCGGTGCTGATCGTCGGCGTCGGTGTAGACGACGCGCAGGATCTCGAGGATGGAGTTCGGGAAGTCCGTGTCCCAGCCACCCGTGCCGAAACCGACCTGCCCGAACGCCTCACGCGCCGCGAAACCGGCCTTCTTGAACGATTCGGAGGCGGCGATGAAGCCGTAGAACGTCTGCTCGTCCATCGTCGGCACGAGCTCGTTCCAGATCTGCTTGATGCGCTTCGTGTCACGAGCGCGGATGGCGCCCTGCATCTCGGTGAAGCGCGCGCCGTCGTCGACGGCGGCCTTCCACGCGTCCGCGACGTCGCGGAAGAACTGCGGCAGTTCGTCGGGCGTGCGCGCGTAGTGCGCCTCGCCGCCGAGCTCGATGACGGTGCTCGGCGTGACGTCCGACAGCGGGTTCGGGAACGCCTCCGTCTCGAGGCCCATCGCGTCGATGTAGTGGTAGAGCGCGCGGCCGGAGACGGGAAAACGCATGCCACCGAGGTCGGCGACGACGTCCGGGGCGGCGCTGAAACTGTCGGTGCGCAACCGGCCACCGATGCGGTCGGCCTCGTGGACGACGGGCTTGAGGCCCAGCTTCATCAGCTCGTACGCGGTGATGAGGCCTGACAGGCCGGCGCCGACGACGGCGACCTCGGTGCCGTACATCTCCTCCGGCACGCTGCCGAGACCCTCGGGGTGGGCGAGGTATTCGTCGTAGCTGAACGGGAAGTCGGGGTTGAGCATCGTGACGGGCGCATCGCCCGCGTGCTCGTCGCGATCGTGCGGGAACTCGGTGACAGCGGTCATCGCGGGGTGTCTCCTTCTCGGAGTGGATGGTCGGGGTCGAGGTCGTCCTCGAGGTGACGCTCATAGGTCGCCTGGTCGAGCGTGGCGAGGCGGGAGTGACGGCGGCCGTAGCCGAGGTAGACGGCGACGCCGACGGCCATCCACACGCCGAACACGACCCACGTCGAGGAACTGAGGTTGGCCGTGAGGTAGAGACAGATGAGCGCGCCGGCGGCCGGCAGCAGCGGGTACAGCGGCACCGTGAATGCGCGCGGCAGCTTCGGGTTGCGCACGCGCAGATAGATGACGGCGACGTTGACGAGGGCGAACGCGAACAGCGTGCCGATGCTCGTCGCGTCGGCCAACTCACCGAGCGGGATGAGGCCCGCCGTCACCGCGACGACGCCGCCGACGATCAGGGTGCTGCGCACCGGCGTGGCCGTCTGCGGGGAGATGACGCCGAAGACGCGCGGCACGAGGCCGTCGCGCGACATCGACAACAGGATGCGGATCTGGCCGAACAGCACCGTCAGCACGACGCTGAAGATGGCGAGCACCGACGTCACCGCGAAGATGAACGCGACCCACGAGGCCCCCGTGATCTCACGCATGATCTGCACGAGCGGCGCCTCGCGCCCGTCGAACCAGTGCCACTCGCGGGCTCCGATGGCGGCGACGGCGACCGCGACGTACAGCACCGTCACGATGATCATGGACAGCAGGATCGAGCGCGGCAGATCCCGCTTCGGATCGCGCGCCTCCTCACCGGCCGTGGATGCGGCGTCGAAACCGATGTACGAGAAGAACACGGTGCTCGCGGCGGCGGAGACGCCCGCGGCACCCATCGGGGCCAGCGGTGCGAAGTTGCCCGCCTTGAACGCGGTGAACGCGACCGCGCAGAAGAAGACGAGGATGGCGATCTTCAGCACGACGATGATCGTGTTGACGCGCGCACTCTCCCGCGCGCCGCGTGCGAGCAGGGCCGTCGCGAGCAGGACGACGAGGGCTGCGGGGACGTTGACGACGCCGCCCGCCCCGGGTGGGTTCGCGACGGCCTCGGGCAGGCCCAGGCCGAACGAGTCGAGTGTCTCGTTGACGTACTGCCCCGCCCCGACGGCGACGGCCGCGACGCTCACCGCGTACTCGAGGACGAGACACCACCCGCACACCCACGCGAGGCCCTCACCCATCGTCGCGTAGGTGTAGCTGTAGCTCGACCCGGCGACGGGCACGAGGCCCGCCATCTCGGCGTAGGAGAACGCCGACAGCAGCGCGGCGACGCCGGCGATGACGAACGAGATCCAGATCGCCGGGCCAGCCTCGGGCACCGTCTCACCGAGGACGACGAGGATGCCGGTGCCGAGCGTCGCCCCGACCGAGATCATCGTCAGCTGCAGGACACCGAAACTGCGGTGCAGGCTGCGCCCGGCGGAGGTCGCCTCGGCCTGCGCGAGCGTCAGCCCGATCGGCTTGCGCCGCAGGAGCTGGGCGCCGAACGGGAGTCTCGAACGCGCCTGCTCGTCGAGCGATGAGGACACGGGGCACCTCTCGAAGGGGTCTGTGGGCCAGACCACGATGTCACACATCGCCGAGTTGTTTCGTGTTGGGAAACGCATGTGCTTCGACGTGGCGAGAGGTGAAGACGAGCGTTCTGGCTGGATGCGAGTGGTCTGCCGCTCGTGGTCAGTCATGCCGCTCGTTCTTGCTCGCCGGCGCGGGCACGCCGAGGGGCTGTGGCTGACGTCAGCGCCAGGACGCGTAGGTGTCGCGGCGCAGCTTGGCCAGGTAGGGGACGGCGTCGCGGGCTGCGGCGACATCGTCGCGGGTGATGTCGGCGACGAGGAGTTCGGCGCCGTCGCCGCCCTGGGCGAGGAGGCCGCCGTCAGGCCCGACGATGACGCTGCCGCCGCCGAACGTGAGCCCGTCCTCGACGCCGACGTGGTTCGCATAGGCGAGGCCGACGCCGTTCTCGAGGGCACGAGCCCGCACGAGCACCTCCGGGACGTCGTCGAACCCGGCGGTGAGCGCGGTCGGGGCGAGGATGACGTCGGCGCCCGCGAGCGCCGCGGCGCGCGTCATCTCGGGGTATTCGACGTCGAAGCAGATGATGACGCTCACCCGCATCCCGGCGAGTTCGACGGTGGTGGGGGCGTCTGTTCCGGAGCTGAAGGCGGCGGCTTCGTCGTCGTCGAACAGATTGACCTTGCGGTAATGCAGGATCGGGCGGCCGTCGGTGTCGAACAGCGTGGCGGCGATGTGTCGAGCAGTCTCACCGGGCGCGCCGCCACCGCGGGCGGCGGGAGCGTCGGCCGTCGCGACCTCAGGATAGCTCGCGAGGACGGCGATGCCGTGACGCGCCGCGGTGGCGGCGAGGGCGCCCGCGATGTCGGTCTGCTGGGTGGGGTCGCCGGCGTGCAACCGCTTCGGGGCGTAGCCGGCGACGAAGAGTTCAGGGGTGACGAGGACGTCAGCACGGCGCGCGGCAGCTTCACCAGCGCGACGGTCGATGATGGCGAGGTTGGCGTCGACGTCACCGACGACGGCCTTGTCCTGCATGACGGCGATGCGCATGACGTCGAGGATGGCAGATGCGACGGCACTCGAGGCCCGATCCGACCACCATGCCCCCGTGCGGCGACCGTCCGACCCGCCTGCCCCCTCTGCGCTTTCCGTCCACATTGGCGATTCTCGTCCCCATCTGCGAATCCCGTCCCCCTTCGCGATTCACCGTCACATCCGCGATTTCCGTCCACTTTCGGCTCGTGTGAGGCCCCCTGACGGCCGCACCAGCACCGCGAGTTGGATGCGCCCCTGCGTCGCGGCAGGATCGTCAGCATGAGTTCTCGGCCTGACGACGCCCGCCCCGTCTACCTCGATCACAACGGCACGACGCCCGTCGCGCCGGAGGTCGCCGGGGCGATGTGGCCGTATCTCACCGAGCACTGCGGCAACCCGTCGAGCGCGACCCCGGCCGGGCGCCTGGCCCGCCGTGCCGTCGACGATGCGCGCGAGCACGTCGCTGCGCTCATCGGTGCGTCGGCGGACGAGGTGACGTTCACCTCCGGCGGCACGGAGGCGAACAACCTCGCCATCCGCGGCGTGACGGCGGCGCTTCGCCGCGCTGGCGCGTCGCCCGCGGCCGACGTGAGTTCGACAGTCGTGACGTCGGCCGTGGAGCACCCGGCGACGTCGGCGCCCATGGCGCTTCTCGCGCGCGACGGCTGGGACGTCGTGACGCTGCCGGTGACGCGAGCCGGCCACGTCGACCTCGCACCCATGCCGCGCGACCATGTGGCCTTTGGCTCGATCATCCTCGCGCAGAACGAGACCGGGGCGATTCAACCCGTCCGAGAGTTCGCCGCGAGCGTGCACGCGGCGGGCGGTCTCGTCCACACCGACGCGGCGCAGGCTGTCGGGAAGATCGGCGTCGACGTCGACGACCTCGGCGTCGATCTGCTCAGCCTCGCCGGCCACAAGCTGTACGCCCCCAAGGCCGTCGGCGCGCTGTACGTCGGGCGTGGCACACCGATCGAGCCCCTCGTCGTCGGCGCGGGCCAGGAGCGCGGGCTGCGTCCGGGGACGGAGAACGTCGCCGGCATCGTCGGCCTCGGGCGGGCCGCGCAGCTCGCACTCTCGCGCCTCGCCGACGATGCCTTGCGCATGATGAGCCTGCGTGACGAGCTGTGGCTCCGCCTCTCGACGGCCGTGCCCGGCCTCGTTCGCCTCAGCCCCGCGCAGAACTGTCTGCCGAACACGCTGATGATCTCCCTGCCGGGGCGCCTCGGGCGCGAGGTGCTGGAGGCAGCGCCTGACGTCGAAGCGTCCACCGGCAGCGCGTGTCACGCTGGAATCGACTCCCCGGCAACGACACTCGTCGCCATGGGAGCGAGCGACGATGTCGCGCTCGGCGCGATTCGCCTGACGTTGGGGCGTGCGACGAGTGACGCCGACATCGACCGCGCCGCGACGAGCCTCGTCGCGGCGTTTCGCCACGTCGCCTGACGAGCGCCGGGCCGCCGACGAATGTGACCAAGAATCGCGAACGTGGACGAAAATCGCGGATGGGGACGCAGATCGCAGAGGTGCACACGGGGCCGGTTCGCACGGCGTGAGGCACGATGGTGGGGTGAGTGATTTCTCCCGCAACCCTGAACTCAACCGTCTGGTCGCGATCGACGGGCTCCTGAGCGACGACGAGCGCGACGTCCAGGCCCTCGTCCGACGCTTCTGCGACGACCACGTGCGTCCGAATCTGCCGACCTGGTATGACGAGGCGAGCGTCCCGGCGCGTGAGCTCGCGAAGGGGCTCGGCGAGCTCGGGCTGCTCGGCATGCACCTCGACGGCTACGGGTGCGCCGGTTCGTCGGCGACCGCGTACGGCATGGCGTGTCACGAGCTCGAAGCTGCCGATTCGGGTATTCGTTCGCTCGTCAGCGTGCAGGGCAGCCTCGCGATGTTCGCGATCTGGCGTTGGGGCAGCGAGGAGCAGAAGACCGAGTGGCTGCCGCGGATGGCGGCGGGCGACGCCGTCGGATGCTTCGGCCTGACCGAGCCGGACTTCGGTTCCGACCCGGCCGGCATGCGCACCCACGCCAAGCGTGACGGCGGCGACTGGGTGCTCAACGGCACGAAGATGTGGATCACGAACGGTGCGATCGCCGACATCGCCGTCGTCTGGGCGCAGACCGACGACAAGATCCGCGGCTTCGTCGTGCCGACGGACACCCCCGGTTTCGAGGCCCGTGAGATCACGAAGAAGATGTCGCTGCGCGCGTCCGTGACGGCGGAGCTGTCGCTCACCGACGTCCGCCTGCCCGCTGACGCCGTCTTCCCCGAGGTGCGCGGTCTCAAGGGCCCGCTGTCGTGCCTGTCGGAGGCGCGTTTCGGCATCGTCTTCGGTGCGATGGGCGCCGCTCGCGATTCGCTCGAGACGGCGCTCGACTACGCCGCGTCCCGCCAGGTGTTCGGCAAGCCGCTCAGCGGCTACCAGCTGACGCAGGGCAAGCTCGCCGACATGACGCTCGAGGTCTCCAAGGGCATGCTCCTCGCGCTGCACCTGGGGCGCCTCAAGGACGGCGCGGGCGTGAGCCCCGAGCAGATCAGCCTTGGCAAGCTCAACAACTGCCGCGAGGCCATCGCCATCGCGCGCGAGTGCCGCACGATCCTCGGCGCCAACGGCATCTCGACGGAGTACTCCCCCATCCGTCACGCCGGAAACCTCGAGTCGGTCATGACCTACGAGGGCACGAGCGAGGTGCACCAACTCGTCCTCGGCAATGCCCTGACGGGTCAGTCGGCGTTCCGCTGACTTGGTGCGCGCCACGCAGGGCCAGGTGAGTCACTTCGCGCTGGGTGAGTCAGTCCTGACTGACTCATCTGGCGCCAAGTGACTCACCGGCCTCTGACTCGCGCCCACTCTTGGCACCGCACCCGACGGACGCCACCGTTGTGTCCATGAGCATCGAGCCCGCTGCGTGACGTGCGCAACCATTTCAGCGAGGTCGTGGATCGCGTTCACCAGCACCACGAACGCGTCACCGTGACCAAGAACGGCCGGCCGTTGCCGTCGTCAGCCCTGAGGACCTCTCAGTGCTGGAGGAGACCTTGACGGTGCTCGCCGACGCGTCGGCCTTACGAGACATTCGCGACGGCGACGCTGCCTACGCATCCGACGACGTCGTGCGTGGGGCGAACGCGATCCGCTCCTTGCGAAGCTGAAACGGCGATGGACTACGAGATCGCACTAGCCCCTGCGGCGGCTCGGGCCCTCCGCGAAACCCTGGCCGAAGCTGTCGCGGCGGCCGTCACCGGGTTCATCCTCGGTGCGTTGAGCGAGAACCCGCATCGCGTGGGCAAGGAGCTTCGACCTGCACTAGACGGTGTGTGATCCGCACGGCGAGGCACCTACCGCGTCCTCTACCGCATCGACGACTCGGCTCATGAGGTTTTCGTCCTGCGCATCGACACCGCAGAGACGCCTACCGCTGATGGTGGTGGCGCACCAGTGAGAGCTCATTCTCATGCCGGCACACCACCATCGTCGGAGGTCAGCTCAGCGGGTCGAGGATGCGCTTCAAGAACGCCTGGGTGCGGGCCTCGCGCGGGTGGTCGATGACCTGTGACGGCGCGCCGCGTTCGACGATGACGCCGCCGTCCATGAACAGCACCTGATCAGCGACGTCGCGCGCAAACGCGATCTCGTGGGTGACGACGATCATCGTGCGGCCCTCGTCGGCGAGTTCGCGCATGACGCTCAGCACTCCCCCGACGAGTTCGGGGTCGAGCGCTGACGTCGGCTCATCGAAGAGCAGCAGCTCGGGCGCGAGGGCCAGAGCGCGTGCGATGCCGACGCGCTGCTGCTGCCCACCCGAGAGTTGGTAGGGGTACTTGTCGGCCTGGTCGTCGAGACCCACCTTCGCGAGAAGCTCATGCCCCCGCGCGTCGGCGTCGGCCTTCGCGACGCCCTGCACGACGATCGGGCCTTCGGTGACGTTCTCGAGCACGCTCTTGTGCGGAAACAGGTTGTGCTGCTGGAACACCATCCCCGTCTTCGCCCGCAGCGCACCGACACGTTTGGCAGCGTCACCCTTCGCGCGGCCGTCACGCCCGCGCGGGACGTCGACGTAGTCGACCTCGGCGTCCCCGATGCGGACGACGCCCGCCTCAGGCAGGTCGAGCGCATTGAGCGAACGCAGCACCGTCGTCTTGCCCGAACCCGACGGGCCGAGCAGCACCGTCACCGACCCCGACGGGACGGTGAAGTCGACGCCGCGAAGCACCTCGAGCGAGCCGAACGACTTCGTCAGACCACGGACGTCGACGAGGGCGTCCGTGGTCGAGGTCGACGCGGCGTCCGCGGAACGAGCGTCCCTGGGGCGGGCGGGTGTGGAACCGTGAGGAGTCATCGTGCGACGTGCCTTCCGAGTCGGTTTTCGAGCCTGCCCTGGACGAGGGAGAGGATGAAGCACAGAGCCCAATAGATCGCGGCGGCGACACCGTACAGCTCGAGGAAGTCACCCGAGGGTGCGGCGGCGATCTGGGCCTGGCGGAACATCTCGGTGACGAGGATGGTCGAGGCGAGCGACGTGTCCTTGACGAGGGAGATGAGCGTGTTCGACAGGGGCGGGACGGCGACACGCAACGCCTGCGGCAGGATGATGCGCCGTAGCGCCGTCGCCCGGTTCATGCCGATCGTCTCCGCGGCCTCCCACTGCCCCTTCGGCACGGACAGGATGGCGGCGCGGATGATCTCCGCGGAGTACGCCGCGACGTTGAGTGAGAACGCGATGATGGCCGACGGCCATGGGCTGAGTTTGATCCCGAGCTGCGGCATGCCGAAGAAGATGATGGCGAGCTGCACGAGCAGCGGTGTGCCTCGGAAGATCGAGATGAAGATGCGCGCCGGCCAGGACAGGGCCGCGTTGGCGCTCATGCGTGCCAGCGCGACGCCCAGGGCGAGGACGAGGCCGATGGCGAACGACGCCGCCGTCAGCGGAATCGTGCCCTTGAGCGTCGCCACGAGCATCGGGCCGATGTTGTTCTTGATCGTGTCGGTGACGCTCGTGCCCTTTGCCTCCGTCTCGAAGTACTGGGCGTAGAGCTTCTTGCTCGTGCCGTCGGCGTTCATCTCATCGATGGCGGTGTTGATCGCGGGCGCGAGCTTGCTTCCCTTCTTCGTCGGGAAGACCTCTTGGCTGGTGTCGCTCGTGCGGCTCGCGATCTTGAGCCCTGAGTTCTCGTGCGTCGCGAGGTAGTACTTGACGGCGAGTTCATCGTTGACGAAGGTGTCGACGCGCCCCTGTGAGAGTAGTTCGACAGCTTTGTCCATGCCGTCGACGGAGACGACGTTCGCCCCCGCCTTCTTCGCGACGCCTGCCCAGTCGGACGTGATGTTCTGCGCCGACTTCTTGCCCTTGATGTCGGCGAGGTTCTTGATCGACGAGCCATCCCTGACGACGACGACGCCGTGGCTCTCGACGTATGGCTTCGTCAGGTCGTACTTGGCGCGACGCTCAGCGTTGGCGCCGACCTGGTTGGCGATGACGTCGATACGGCCCGAGTCGAGGGCGGCGAACATCGAATCCCACTGCGTCTCGACGAACTCGACCTTGACCCCCAGCCGCTTGCCGACCTCGCGGAAGTAGTCGACGTCGTAGCCAGTGAGCTTGTCCCCCTGGTGGAACGAGAACGGAGCGTAGACGCCCTCGGTGCCGACCTTGATCGTGTCCGGCAGCTTGTCGTCGGTCTTCGTGACGGCAGGGGCCTGCTGCGCGGCGGCGGTGGTCATCGTCAGGCCACCCAGGAGAAGGGCTGCGACGAAGCTGAGGATCGCGACGAGGACGCTTCGGGCTCGCAGCACCCCGAAACGGTCACGGTTGGGCGTCTTCACGAGAGTCGAGATTACGCCCCGATTAAACAATCTCCTATTTCATGTCGCCTAACTCACCGTTATGCATCGATGGTGCAGACCGCCCGCGGGGGGCCTATCGGCGCCCCACTTCCAGCCGGCCTCGCGCGGCGCCCCTCACGCGGCCACCGGCGCCGTCGAAGAACTGCAAGAATCGCGGCATGACGCGACGCGTGCTGGGCGAGCTGGAGAGATCGAAGCTCCTCAACGAACTGGAGCTGATGCCTGCGCCCGAGAAGCGCCGCATCGACGCCGCCACCGGCGCCGGCCGTATGCTCGACGACCCGCACGACCGCGACATCCAACGCGCCCGCGTCGCGCAGTTGCCCTGGGCGCGAGCGATGGGTGCGTTGGCCTTCACCGGCCTTGCCCTGATGCGCTGCTTGGACGTCGTCGATGGCCGTCGTTCGTGGTGGGACTGGCTCGCGGCCGCCTTCTTCACCGTCAATGCCGTCTTCTGGATTCGGCGCTGGTGGCTCATGCGTCGGCTCGGTCGGCAACTCGACGCCGTCGACGCGACCGGCCTCACGCTTGCGCGTAGCGCCCGACCCCGACGAGCATCTCGGCGATCTGCAGGGCGTTGAGCGCGGCGCCCTTGCGGATGTTGTCGCCGCACACGATGAAGTCGAGCGTGTGCGGGTTGCTCTCGACCTGACGCACGCGCCCGACCCACACGGGGTCGGTGCCAACGGCGTCGGCGGGCGTCGGCCAGTCGGTGCCGTTTTCGTCGGGCATGACGATCGCGCCGTTCGCGCCCTCGACGATGGCGCGGCGCGCGTCGTCGGGCTTGACCTTCTTGTCGAAGCTCACGTGCAGCGTCGACATGTGCGTCGTGACGATCGGCACCTGCACGCACGTGACGGCGACGCGCAGCTGTGGCAGCGCGAGCACGTCACGCAGTTCGTGCGCGATGTCGTTCTCCTCGCTCGACCAGCCGCCGCCGACGTGCTCACCCACCCAGGGCACGACGTTGCTGACGATCGGGGCCGGAAACGGTGAGTCGTCGGGCAGATCGGCGACGTAGCGGCGGACGTCACCGGGCATCTGGCCGATGCGCGGGTGGCCGGTGAGCGCCGATACCTCTTCATAGAGACGCTCCGCGCCCCGCTTGCCCGCGCCGGTGACGGCCTGCATCGACGTCGCCGTCACGTGCGTGAGGCTCCAGTGCTCGTGCAGCGTCGCGAGGACGGGAAGCATGACGATCGCGGGGCCCGACGGCATCGCGACGATGCCGCGGGGGTGCTCGAACGCCGCAGCCGCGTTGACCTCGGGCACGACGAGTGGGACGTCGTCGTCATCACGGAACGCGGCGGAGGTGTCGACGACGAGGCAGTCGGACGCCGTCGCGAACGGCGCCCACTTCGCCGACACGTCTGCGGGCGTCGCGAAGATGGCGACGTCGACGCCGGCGAAGCTCTCACTGTCGAGGGGTTCGACCTCGATTTCGTCGACGCCGAACAGCATCCTGCGTCCGACAGATCGGTCGGAGCCGAAGAGACGCACGTCGTCCCACGCGTCCGCGCGCGTCGCGAGGACGTCGATCACCGCCTGGCCGACGAGCCCCGTGGGGCCGACGACGGCGAGGACGGGCCGTTCGGGCTGGTTCGCAGTCACGTTCCGAGCATAGGCGCCGTCACTGACGACGAACCCGTCCGCCTGCCCGGTTGACGCCAGATCGATTGGAAACTCACATGATTGGGCGAGATCGCACCCGCCGTCTGCACCGTTCGATCCCGTGGGCCCAACGCCTGGCGCACTTCTCGCCCCATCACCTGTGGCTTCACGTCCCGCCTGACCGCCCCACCCAACCCACGTTGCATGTGACCGAAAATCGCAGATGGGGGCGAGATTCGCCGATGGGGACAGGAATCGCCGTTGGGGCGGGGGTCAGCCGGCGGCAGCGATGAGTTCGGCGATCTGCACCGTGTTGAGCGCCGCGCCCTTGCGCAGGTTGTCGTTGCTGATGAACAGCGCGAGACCCTTGCCGTCGGCGACGGAGGCGTCCTGGCGGATGCGTCCGACGTAGCTCGGGTCCTTGCCTGCGGCGACGCGCGGCATCGGCACGTCGGCGAGTTCGACGCCGGGGGCGTCGGCGAGCAGGTCGCGGGCTTCCTCGGGCGTGATGGCGCGCTCGAACTCTGCGTTGACGCTGAGCGAGTGACCGCTGAACACCGGCACGCGCACGCACGTGCCGGACACGGCGAGCTCGGGCAGGTCGAGGATCTTGCGCGATTCGTTGCGCAGCTTCTGCTCCTCGTCCGTCTCGTTCGTGCCGTCGTCGACGATCGAACCGGCCATGGCGAGCACGTTGAACGCGATCGGCGCGACGTACTTGTTCGGCGCGCCGAGGTCGACGGCCTCGCCGTCGAGCGCCATCTTCTCCATGTCGGCCTCGGCGGCCTTGCGGATCTGCCCGGCGAGTTCGGCCACCCCGGCGACGCCCGATCCGGAGACGGCCTGGTACGTCGAGACGACGAGACGCATCAGCCCCGCGGCGTCGTGCAGCGGCTTGAGCACCGGCATCGCGGCCATCGTCGTGCAGTTCGGGTTGGCGATGATGCCCTTGGGCGTGTTCGCGATCTGCTCGCCGTTGACCTCACTGACGATGAGCGGCACCTCGGGGTCGCGTCGCCACGCCGAGGAGTTGTCGATGACGGTGACGCCCGCCGCCGCGAACTTCGGTGCGAGCGCCTTCGACGTGTCGCCGCCCGCGGAGAAGATCGCGACGTCGAGGCCGCTCGGGTCAGCGGTCGCCGCGTCCTCGAGGGTGTAGTCGACGCCCTTGAACGTCAGCGTCTTGCCCGCACTGCGCGCCGACGCGAACAGCCGCAGGCTCTTGATCGGGAAGTTCCGCTCCTCGAGCAGTTGCAGGACGACGCGGCCGACCTGGCCGGTCGCGCCGACGACGCCGAGATTCAGTTCCTTGTTCATGGGTGACGTTCCTTTCGCGCGGCCAGACGTCGAGCGTCCCCGCTGTGATGATGGCGTCGCGTCGTCAGCACCGGATGCCGTTCCGCGATTGCAGACGTTGCCCGTCAGCGGCCGGTGCCGGCGTAGACGACGGCCTCGCCGTCGGCGTCGAGCCCGAATGCGGTGTGGACGAGGCGGACGGCTTCGTCGAGTTCGTCGCTGCTCGTCACGACCGAGACGCGGATCTCGGACGTCGAGATCATCTCGATGTTGATGCCGGCGTCGGCGAGCGCCTGGAACAGCGTCGCCGAGATGCCCGGGTTGGAGCGCATGCCGGAGCCGACGAGCGACAGCTTGCCGATCGTGTCGTCGTAGTGGAGTCGGTCGAAGCCGAGTTCGTCCTTCATCGCGTTGAGGACGGCGACACCCTTGGGCGCTTCGTCCTTCGGCACGGTGAAGGAGATGTCGGTGCGCTTGTCCTCGCCGGCGGAGACGTTCTGGACGATCATGTCGACGTTGAGGCCCGCGCCCGCGACGGCGCGGAAGACGGCGGCTGCGCGCCCGGGTGAGTCGGGGATGCCGACGATCGTAATCTTTCCTTCGCTGCGGTCGTGCGCGACGCCGGCGATGATCGGGTCTTCCACGGTGTCTCCTTCTTTGTCGTTGACGACCCAGGTGCCCTCGTGGTGGCTGAAGGAGCTACGCACGTGGATGGGGAGGTCGAATCGGCGGGCGTACTCGACGCAGCGCAGCATGAGCACCTTCGCGCCCTGTGCCGCCATCTCCTGCATCTCCTCGTTGGTGATTCGGTCGATCTTGTGGGCCTTCGGCACGATGCGCGGGTCGGCGGTGAAGATGCCATCGACGTCGGTGTAGATCTCGCACACGTCGGCCTTGATGGCGGCGGCGAGCGCGACGGCCGTCGTGTCCGAACCGCCGCGTCCGAGCGTCGTGATCTCGTTCGTGCTCTGGCTGACGCCCTGGAACCCGGCGACGATGACGATGTGCCCCTCGTCGACGGCCCGCTGGATGCGGCCGGGCGTCACGTCGATGATCTTCGCTCTGCCGTGCACCTCGTCGGTGATGACGCCCGCCTGGCTGCCGGTGTAGCTGCGCGCCGAATGGCCGAGGTTCGCGATGGCCATGGAGACGAGCGCCATCGACATGCGCTCCCCCGCAGTCAGCAGCATGTCCATCTCGCGTGCCTGCGGCGCGGGGCTGACCTGCGCGGCGAGGTCGAGCAGCTCGTCCGTCGTGTCGCCCATCGCGGAGACCACGACGACGACGCTGTTGCCCGCCTTCTTCGTGTCGACGATGCGTCGCGCGACACGCTTGATGCTGTCGGCGTCGGCGAGGGACGAACCGCCGTACTTCTGGACGATCAGGCTCACGGTGTTGCTCCGGGGGTCGACTTCGGTCGGTCACGGCGAGTCTAGGCACTGCGCCCTGCAGGCTCGCTGAGCGCTCAGATACTGGTTCTGCGTCCGCGACGGGCGCCATATGACCAGGTGTCGGCCGATACGAGCGGAATGGTCGAACCTGAGCGATCTGCCGCTCCGTTCGACTATTTCGCTCGTATTCGTCGGGCCGAACTCGTGTTCGTCGAGGCGACACGCCCTCGACGAAGGATGCGTCACATCACGGGGCGTCAGAACACGAGGACGCGGCGGCCCTCGAAGGCACGGCCGAGCGTCACCTCGTCGGCGTATTCGAGATCGCCGCCGACAGGCAGGCCGGATGCGAGGCGGCTCACCGTCACGCCCATCGGTCCGATGAGGCGCGCGAGGTAGCTCGCCGTCGCCTCACCCGTGTGGTTCGGGTTGGTCGCGATGATGATCTCCTCTAGCGACGTGTCGCTGAGGCGCGCCATGAGCTCGGTGATGTGCAGGTCGCCCGGGCCGACGCCCTCGATCGGGTTCAACGCACCGCCGAGCACGTGGTAGCGCCCGCGGAACTCGCGGGTGCGTTCGATCGCGACGACGTCCTTGCTCTCCTCGACGATGCAGATGAGCGCCGGGTTGCGCTGCGGGTCGGCGCACACACGACACAGGTTCGTCTCGGCGACGTTGAAGCACACCTCGCAGAAGTGCACTGTCTCCTTGACCTTGAGCAGCACCTCCGCGAGACGCTGAACGTCATCGGCATCCGCCTCGAGCAGGTGGAACGCGATGCGCTGCGCCGACTTCGGCCCGACACCGGGCAGCCGACCGAGCTCGTCGATGAGGTCTTGAACCACGCCTTCATACACGATCGGCAAGCCTACGCGTCACCGGTGACAACCCCAATCGAGCGCGCGGGGCGTAGGTCAGCGGCGCGGATCGAGCAGCTTCGTCACCACCCGGCGATAGCCTGCGCCGATAGCGGGTGCCGCCACGCGGGTGACGAACGCGGCGGCGGGGCGAAGGCGACCCGGCACCCACGGCAGGGTGATGCTCTGTTCCCAGGCGACCTGTGCACCGCCGTCGAGGCCGCGCTCGCCGTCTGCCCGGTCGGGCCCGGCGGCCCGGCGCACCGGGGTGATCTCGACCGTCACGACACCGCCGAGGAGGCGACCGACCTTTTCGAACACGACGCGCCGGCCGGCTTCTATCTCCCGGACGACCATGACGTCGTCGAAGCCAAGCGGCCCGAGCCGTGTCCGCGCGACGTAGCGTGACCCGACGACTGCGTCCTCGGGAGCCGGCCCGCGACCCGTGGTGAACGGCACGACCTCGCCGTGCGCCGACACGTCGACGACGCGCCGCCATGCCTCATGCGGCGCCAACGCCGTGTCGATCCTGAAGGCGAACCCTGCTCGTCCCATGCGTCCCATCATTCTTCTCACTCGCCCACTCTCCATCGCGCCCCGCTCTTGCTGACGTCTCCCGCGTGACTGGTTCTTGCTGACGCGTCTGCTGTGCGGCCCGCTCTCACTGCCGCGTCTTTGTCGCGTCCCGCTCTTGCTGGCATGTCGCCGTCGCATCCCGCTTGTGCTGACGCGCCCCGCGAGCCGGCCCGTGCCCTACGGCCCGGTAGAACCCGGGCCAAGGCCTGGCATCCGTGACGGTCGCGCCACGCAGCGCTGCCACGACTTTCGTCAGCCCGTGTCAGGTCAGTTCGCGTCAGGGCCTTCTTCCTTGATGACCGTGCCGCCCAGTACCGACTTGATGATCGGCAGCCCGACGGCGTCCGAGTTCTCGATGTCCTCGTCGTCGACGCTCGCCGACGCATCATCGAAGCGGCCGCGCCCGCCCCGCTCGGCATCCTCCTGACGCTGCGCGGCCTCCCGCGCCGCCTTCTCGGCGCGCTGACGCGGCGTCAGCGCGCGCCCGTCGTCGACGGCGCCCTGCGTCGGCTGCGGCGCAGGCG
>NZ_AEIQ01000116.1:0-2174 GCF_000152185.1 Dermacoccus sp. Ellin185
GGCGGCCGCGGCCGGCGCGTCGAGGCGCGTCGCCGTCAGCCCGCCGACGAGGTCGCCGAGCGCGCGCAGCGCCACCGAATCCTCGCCGAGCGACGGCAGGACGCGCTCGATGTACGCGGTGTAGGCGGCCGACGGGCCGACGACGAGGATGCCGCCCGACTCGAATCGGCGCCGATCCGAGTAGAGCAGGTAGGCCGCGCGGTGCAGCGCGACGACGGTCTTGCCCGTGCCCGGCCCACCCGTGATGAGGGTGACGCCGCGCGCGTCGGCGCGGATCGCCTCGTCCTGGTGGCGCTGGATCGTCGCCACGATGTCGCGCATCCGCGCCCCGCGCGAGCGCGTCAGGGCGGCCATGAGCGCGCCGTCACCGACGACCGTCATGCCCTCCGGCGCCTCCACCGTCATGAGGTCGTCCTCGACGCCGAGGACGCGAGCGTCACGGCAGCGCAGCACGCGGCGGCGCACGACCTTCTCCGGGGCGACGGGCGTCGCGCGGTAGAACGGTGACGCCGCCGGCGCGCGCCAGTCGATGACGAGCGGTTCGTACTCGTCGTCACGCACGCCGAGGCGGCCGATGTAACGCACCTCTAGGTCGTCACCCGAGCCGGTGGAGACGAACCCGCCGGGGGCGTCGTTCGCGTCCGCACCCGCCGTCATCGCGTGGTCGAGGTCGAGGCGCCCGAAGACGAGGCCCTCGAACTGCTGCTCGAGTGTCGCGCGTCGCTTGCCGGCGGAGAACATGAGCGCGTCGCGCTCGAACAGGCCGGCCTTCTCCTCGTCGCGCATGTCGCCGGAGCGGCTCGCGCGCCCGCGCGCGAGGCCTTCGGATTCGACGATGCCGACGCGCTCGCCGGCCTTCGCCAGTTCGGCGTAGACGCGCTCGACGTGCGCCTGTTCGATCGCGATCTCGCGGGTGACCTCGTCGGGTAGTTCGTCGACCTGGCCGGCCGGACGTCCCTCAACCGTGCTCACGCAGTGCTTCCCCTCGCCGTGCTGGCTCACCGCGCCGCCCGCGGATGACCCTCTACCTTAGAGCGTTCGTCGGCCCGCACGGCGCGTCGGGGTTCATGTCGCGACAGGGCTCACAACCAGCCGCGTCGGGCGGCCAGCACCCCGGCCTGAAACCGTGTCTGGGCGTTGAGGCGATCCATGACGCTGCGGACGCGCCGATCGAACGTGCGCTGGCTGACGCCGACGCGACGCGCCACGGTGGCGTCGGGCACTCCTGCGGCGAGCAGCGTCAGGATGAGGCGCTCCTGGTCGCTCAACGCATCCGACGTGGCAGCCTGCACACCGTCCGTGCGCTGGCGCGCCATGGACTGCGTCGACGCACGCGGATGGGTCGCGGCGAGGGGAGCGGCGAGGCGCAGCATGAGGTCGATCGTCGACGACACCGCCGCGACGAGTCCGGCGTCGTGCACGACGAGCCCCGCCACACCGCCACCGCTGACGGTCTCGATGACGGCCATCCCGTCGTCGTTGACGGCGGCGGTGAACGGAACGCCCGTCGCAAGGGTGACGCGGACGTTCGGCGTGGGTTGCAGAGAGGCGAAGTCGTCGGCGTCGAAGTCGGCGACCAGGCTCGAGTCGATGACGGTGTCGACCGTCACGAGACGTTGCGAGGCGCCGACGCGCCCGTCGCGTGAACCGGGCAGCGCGTCGAGGATGGGCGAGCGCGTCGCGATGGATCGCGTGCGCATGGCTCGCACCTCATGACGAGCGTTCGCGACGCACTGGGCGAACGCGAACGCGACCTCGCGCTCGCCGTCGAGCGCGTCGGTGCCTTCTAAAAGTCGGTTCGCGCCCGTGGCCTTCGCGGCGTTGCGGTGGGCGGCGACGAGGCCCGGCAACGCGGCGCGGATACTCGTCGCGCGTGACTCGAGCTGCCCCGCGAGGGTGGGCAGCGCCTGCTCCGGGGGCGTGACCCGCCACCCCGACGAATCCCGCTCGACCATGGCACGCGCGGTGAGGATGCGCAGGGCGACGGCGGTAGCCTCAACGGCGAATCCGGCTGCGGCGAGATCGGCCTCGTCGCACGCGCCGTGCATGAGCAGGTGGAGGTAGAGCTCGGTCGGACGGTGCTCGCCGATGAGGTCGGCGAGCGCGTTCGTCGTCGCAGCGCCCTCGGGCATCATCGCGGCGAGGTCGGCGATCGCGTCGGCGGGCGTGCCGCC
>NZ_AEIQ01000115.1:0-62201 GCF_000152185.1 Dermacoccus sp. Ellin185
CTTCTTCTTTCCCCTTGTTTGTCAGGGGGCCGCCGCCGCCGGCGTCACCGATGGCGTGCAGCCAGGTCGGCAGGCGCCCGGCGCGCACGTCGTCCGCGTTGACGCCGACCGCGTCGAGACCGACGTCGTCGAGGCGCGGGCGACGGCCGGTGGCGAGCAGGAGTTCGTCGGCGACGATCCGCTCGCTGCCCGATTCATCTCGTTCGACGGTGAGCGTCACCGGCCCGCCGTGCACGCGACCGAGGCCGGTGTCGGCGGCGCCGGCGCGGCTGGCGTCGGTGATTCGGGTGGCGAGGCGGACGTCGACGCCGGCCGTACGCAGCGCGTCGAGGACGGCCGCGCCGGCGAATGGTTCCTGGTCCGTGAGCAGCGCATCACCGCGCACGAGCATCGTGACGCTGCTGCCGAGGGCGCGCATCCACGTCGCGGCTTCGCAGGCGACGACCCCGCCGCCGACGATGACGAGCCGGTCAGGCACCTCGACGACGCCCGTCGCGTCACGCGACCCCCAGGCGTGCAGGTCGGCGAACATCGGCGGGACGACGGGCACCGAACCCGTCGCCAGCACGAGGGCGACGTCCGCTTCGACGACGGTGCTCGCGCCGCCGTCCGAGCTCACGCTCACCGTCTTCTCGCCGATGAGACGCGCGTGGCCGCGCATGACGTCGAGGCCTGCGCCCGTCGCCCAGTCGAGCTGGGAGGTGTCGTCGTAGTGCGAGACCCACGCGTCGCGGCGTGCGAGCAGCGCTGCGACGTCGAGCTCGGCGGGCCGCAGGCCGGGCAGGTGCTCGCTGGTCGCCCTGACGTCGAGCGGGCGCAGCAGCGCCTTGCTCGGCATGCACGCGTAATAGGAGCACTCACCGCCGAGCAGTTCGCCCTCTATCAGCAGGACGCTCAGCCCACCGTCATGGGCGTACTGAGCGACGTTCTCGCCCGTCGGCCCGCCACCGATGACGATGACGTCGACGCGGCGCACGCCGTCAGTGCCGTCAGACTCGGACGGGCGGTGAGGATCGGTGGCCGCGTCCGGACTGTCGACGCGGGGCACGCCGTCAGGACCCTTGGGCTCGGCGGGCATGCGTCCGTCCTTCGCCGTGGTCTCGGGTGCGCCGTGGACGAGGTCGACGTATTCGCGGTGACGCCCGATCCAGCCCTTGATGAACGGGCACAGTGGCAGCACGTCGTGAGTGCCGTCGGCGCGCACGTCGTCGAGCGCGAACCTCGCGACCTGTGAGCCGACGCCCTTGCCCTCGTAGCTCGGATCGACCTCGGTGTGCGTGAACACGATGAGCTGATCGGTGAGTTGATATTCGGCGAACCCGGCGAGGGCGTCACCGTCCCACGCCTCGTAGCGGTTGGCGTCGGTGTTCTTCGTCAACGTCAGGTCGGACACGGCGTTCTCCTTCGATGGGGTCGGGCTGAGCGAGTCATGCGACGGGCGGTCCTCGTTGCGGGGCTGGGCATATGGTCGGCGGGTTCGTCGCGATGCGACGTGTGTCGCGTTCGCGAGCCATCGTCACCCTCCGCCGCGCCCGCGACGGTTACGCGGGCGCAGGCGAACCGGGGGCATGGTCGGCGCGGGGATGCGCTCGACGTCGCCGACATATCCCTCGACCGAGCCGAAACGCTCTGCACCCGCCTCGTATTCGTCGCGCGCGAGGACGATCTCGTCGTGGCTGCGGCCGATGAAGTTCCACCACATCACGATCTCCTCCTCGAACGGCGTGCCGCCGAGCAGGATGACGCGCGCGGGCTCATCACCGACGTCGAGCGTCAGCGTCGCGCGGCCTTCGTCGACGCAGCCGAGGTCGCCGCGTTCGAGGCGCGCGCCGTCGAGGGTGACCGTGCCGGTGTCGACGAGGATGCCGTGCTCGAACCCCTCGTCGACATCGAGGGTGACACGCGCGCCCGCGTCGAGGCGCAATTCGGCGCCGAGCAGCGGCGTGTGCGTGACGATCGGCGAACCGGCGACGCCGCGCAGTTCGCCGATGAAGACGAGCGCCGAACCCTGACCGCTCGGTAGCGGCACGCACTCGGGCGCGTGATGTTCGAACGCGCGGTCGCCGTCGCGGGTCACGTCGGGCAGTGCCACCCAGAGCTGGACGCCGTGCAGCGTCTCGGTGCCGGGCGTCGAGACCTCGGAGTGGACGATGCCGTGGCCGCTCGTCATGAGGTTGACCTCGCCGGGGCGGACGACGGCGTGCGCGCCACCAGAATCATGGTGTTCGATGGCGCCCTCGAACAACCACGAGACCGTCTGCAGCCCGGTGTGGGGGTGCGGCGGCACGTCCATGCCGACGCCGCGTTCCGGGCCGTAGTGGTCGACGAAGCACCACGCCCCGACGAACGAGCGGTCGCGGTGCGGCAGGGTGCGTCGCACCTCGAGGGCACGCAGCCCGCCGAGCGGAACCTGGCGGGGTGAGAGAACCTGAACGACGCCCTCGACGGGGCGTTCTGCGGTGGGCGCCTCGTTCGCCTGGGCGACGATCGCACCTGCAGGGTCGAGTCCACCGGCGGCCCTGACGTCGGCGTCGGCGCCTGACGTGCGGGCACCGACGTCGCGGGTAGTGGTTCCAAGAGCGCCGTCGCGCGGGTATGGCGGGTGGGTGTTGTCGTGAACACCGTCGCCCTGGATGCCGGACGGGTAGGCGCCGGCGCCGGCGTGATGCGTGGCGGTGGTGCGGGCGCCTGTGTCCTGGGTGTCGTCGAGCATTTCAGCGCTCCCTGGTGTCGACCGTCAGCCCCGACGAATGGGGCCCTCATGTCACCCAAGCACCCACGGTGTGCAGGAGCAACAGTCGGCCGATCGTTGTGCACGAAAATCGCAGATGTGGACGAAAATCGCAGTTGGGTCGCTCTGCACCGTTAGGAGGGAGGTCGTGGGAACCGTCGCGCCGCGCAGGCTCGCTATCACTCACTCGCGCGTCGCTCCTGCCAAATCCCCAGCCTGTCATGCCGCAGATGAGTAGGACCCCCGCCGGGCGACTTCGTCGCTGATCCGGCGGGGGTCCTACTCATCTGCGGAGGGCGTGGGATTTGAACCCACGGTTGGTTTCCCAACTCCGGTTTTCAAGACCGGTGCACTCGGCCACTATGCGAGCCCTCCTCGTCGCTGCACCAACCGCGAACACCACGCGCAACGACCCTTCGAGCGCATCGTCATCGACGCTCCCAGCAGGGCCGAACCCAGGCGTCGCACGGCAACCGGGCAACGAGAAACCATCGTAAGGCACTGGCGCGCCAACGCAGATTGGGTAGGCTCGACGGCAAGTTGTCCGTTCACATGAAATGGAGCCACATCATGGGCAAGATCTCCTTCCTCGCCGGCGGCGTCGTCGGCTACGTCCTCGGTACGCGCGCTGGGGAGAAGCGCTACGAGCAGATCAAGAAGCAGGCCGACAAGGCCTGGAGCAACCCTGCCGTGCAGGACAAGGTCACCGCCGCGACGGAGACCGTCAAGGCCAAGGCGCCCGTCGTCGCCGCGGCTGTCGGCCAGAAGGCCGCTGACGTCAGCAAGGACGCAGCGCATGGCGTCGCGAGCAAGGCGTCGGACGCCAAGGACGCGACGACCTCCAAGGCCGCCGACGCGAAGGACGCCGTCTCGTCGAAGACGTCCGGCGGCAAGCACGCTGCGAAGGACGACAGCGACCTGCCCGAGACGATCCACCGCGACTCCAAGGGCGACCTTCACGCCGACACGAGCGGCTTCGGCCCCGGCGGCGAGAAGCTCCCCTGACCCCCACCCACTCGATTCGCCCTGACGCTCGAGGCGCACGACGTGCGACGAACCCCGCGTCAGGCGCGACATCTCGCGGGATTTCGCGTAGATTCGCAGACAGCGCGGCCTAACACAGCCCTTCGGGTGGCTGTCTCGGCCACGACCAGTCGGATAGAACAGGATTGATTCATGAACCGCAGTGACCTCGCCAGCACCATCGCCCAGCGCACCGGCGTCAGCGTCAAGGACGCCACCGCCGTCCTCGCCGGCCTCAACGACGTCATCATCGAGGCCGTCGGCCGCGGTGACAAGATCCAGCTCCCCGGCCTGCTCACGATCGAGCGTGTCGAGCGCGCCGCCCGCACGGGCCGCAACCCGCAGACGGGCGCCGAGATCGAGATCCCGGCCGGCTACGCCGCGAAGGTGACGGCCGGTTCCAAGCTCAAGGCCGCCGCCAAGGGCTGAACTGCCTGATCTGAGACGAAGGGGGGGCCGTTTCACCACATCGGGGTGAAACGGCCCCCTTCGTCATGCCTGGCCGCGCGCCAGTCACCCGACAATGTTGCCCGGCTTTCGGGCAATCGATCCCCAGAAACCCGGGCAACATCGAGGTCAACGCGGGGGCAGTGCACACGATCAGATGTAGACGGCAGGGTCGCTGAACGGGTCGTGCTCGACGGCGGGCACCCGCACCTTCGCGGGCACACCGACGGCGACGCCCGTCGCGGGCACGTCCTTGACGACGACGGCGTTCGCGCCGACCTGAGCGCCATCGCCCACGACGATCGGGCCGAGGATACGAGCGCCCGCGCCCACCGTCACGCCGTCCCCGAGCGTCGGGTGACGCTTGACCTTCGCGAGCGTCCGCCCGCCCAGGTTGACGCCGTTGTAGAGCATGCAGTCGTCGCCGATCTCGCTCGTCTCCCCGATGACGACGCCCATGCCGTGATCGATGAAGAAACGCCGACCGATCGTCGCACCGGGATGGATCTCGACGCCGGTGACGGCCCGCGTCACCTGCGATCCGAGACGCGCCGGCAGCTTCCAGCGGCCGCCGCGCTGCCACATCGCATGCGTGACCCGGTGGCTCCACACAGCGTGCAGACCAGGCGAGGCGAGCGCCATCTCCAACCGCGAACCCCCGGCGGGGTCGCGTGCGAGGGCCGCGTCGACGTCCTCGTTCATCGTCTCCAGCGCAGCCCTTGCACGCGTCAACGGGTTCTTCGCCACCGTCATCTCCTCGAACTCGACTCTCGCCCAACAGCTCTGCTCATCATCGGCGCACCCGCCCGGGGTGCCCGAACGCCGGGGCGCGCGGTGCAGCACCACGCGCCCGGCCGATGAGACGGATGTCAGTCGACGATGCCCTCGAACAGGATCGTCGACAGGTAGCGCTCACCGAAGCTGGGGATGATGACGACGATCGTCTTGCCCTTGTTCTCGGGGCGCGCTGCCACCTGCGAGGCTGCGGCGAGTGCGGCGCCGGACGACAGGCCGACGAGCAGCCCCTCCTGCGTCGCGGCCTTGCGCGCCCATTCGACGGAGGTCTCGGCGTCGATGTCGATGACCTCGTCGTAGATGTCGGTATTGAGGATGTCGGGCACGAAGTTGGCGCCGATGCCCTGGATCTTGTGCGGCCCGGCCTGACCGCCGTTGAGGATCGGCGACTCAGCGGGCTCGACGGCGATCATCTTCACGTCGGGCTTGCGCTCCTTGAGCACCTCGCCGATGCCGGTGATCGTGCCGCCGGTGCCGATGCCGGCGATGACGATGTCGACGGCGCCGTCGGTGTCGCGCCAGATCTCCTCGGCGGTGGTCTTGCGGTGCACCTCGGGGTTGGCCGTGTTCGCGAACTGGCGGGCGAGGACGGCGCCGTCACGCTCGGCGGCGATCTCCTCGGCCTTCGTCACGGCGCCCTTCATGCCCTCGGCGGCGGGGGTGAGGACGAGTTCGGCGCCGAAGCCCTTGAGCAGCGCGCGACGCTCCTTCGACATCGACTCGGGCATCGTCAGCACGACGTCGTAGCCCTTGGCGGCGCCGACCATGGCGAGCGCGATGCCGGTGTTGCCCGAGGTCGCCTCGACGATCGTCCCGGCCGGCTTCAGCTCGCCGGAGGCCTCCGCGGCCTCGACGATCGCCTTGCCGATGCGGTCCTTGACGGAGGCGGCGGGGTTGCTGAACTCGAGCTTCGCCGCGACGGTGACGTCGGGGGCGTCGATGATGCGGTTGATGCGCACGAGCGGCGTGTTGCCGATGGCCTCAGTGACGTTGGCGAGGATGGGCATGAGGGGGGCCTTTCGACGGTGGCGGCGCGTCCAATCTCGCCCCAAGGAGGCGAGCAGACGCGGTGCGATGACTGCTTATGACTTTACCAACTCTGCGTTATCTACGTTTATGCCCACGGGCCAGGCAATAGCACACGTGCTCGTTGACTAATTCGAAATGGACACGACATCGCCCCGCCCCCGGGTTACCGGCCGGTAGCCCCGTCTAGACTGGGGCCCATGTCAGCCCTCCAGATCGTCGCCGCAGTGATCTGCGTCGTCATCACCGTCATCGGCGTCTCGCTGCTCGTGCGCGCCGTGGCACAGATGGTGGCGCGGTTCAAGGTCGGCGCACCCGAAAAGCGCACGGACAACCCCGGTGCGCGAACCGTCACGTTGCTGCGCGAGTTCCTCGGACACACGCGCATGTCCCGCCTGCCGATCGTCGCCGTCGCGCACTGGTTCACGATGATCAGCTTCGGCATCCTGTTCTTCACCCTGGTCACCGCCTACGGCCAGATCTTCAACCCCGACTTCACGCTGCCGATCATCGGAACGTTCGCTCCCTGGGAGTGGCTGACCGAGTTCATGGCGTGGACGGGCTTCCTCGGCATCTGCTGGCTCATCTGGAACCGCCGCAAGAACCACCCGGGCCGTTCGGCCGGCAAGGACGGCCGCAAGTCGCGCTTCTTCGGTTCGTCGTTCTGGCAGGCCTACTACGTCGAGTTCACGATCTTCGGCGTCGGTCTGTGCATCGTCAGCCTGCGCGCGCTCGAGTACGCGCTGGGCCGCGTCGACGGCAGCCACCACGCGAGCGTCCTGCACTTCCCGATGACGTTCTTCCTCGGCAAGCCGTTCGAGTCGATCGGCAAGGACGGCCTCGAGCAGCTCATCGTCGTCATCGCCGCGATCAAGATCCTCATCTCGATGGCGTGGATGATCACGATCTCGCTCAACACGACGATGGGTGTCGCCTGGCACCGCTTCCTCGCGTTCCCGAACATCTGGTTCAAGCGCAACGCGGACGGCCGCACGGCCCTCGGCGCCGCGAAGCCCATGATGGTCGACGGCGAGCCGCTCAAGGACGTCGAGGAGCTCGAGCTCGACGAGGACACCGTCCTGGGTGTCGGCAAGGTCGAGGACTTCACGTGGAAGGGCCTGCTCGACTTCTCCACCTGCACCGAGTGCGGTCGTTGCCAGAGCCAGTGCCCCGCGTGGAACACCGAGAAGCCGCTGTCGCCCAAGCTGCTCATGATGACGCTGCGCGACCACTCCGCCGCGAAGGCGCCGTTCCTGCAGGCCGCTGCGGCCGCGTCCGGGCCCGTCGACGAGAAGGGCCTGCCGACGGTCGCCGACCACTCCGGCGTCGACCTGCTGCGCACGCCGCTCATCGGCTCGACCGGCTACGACATCGCGAACCCGCTGACGGCGTACAACCCGGCCGGCACCACCGCGAACGGTGACGCGGCCGGTGCCATCATCGACGAGGACGTCCTGTGGTCGTGCACGACGTGTGGCGCCTGTGTCGAGCAGTGCCCCGTCGACATCGAGCACGTCGACCACATCGTCGACATGCGTCGCTACCAGACGCTCATCGAGTCCGCGTTCCCGACCGAACTCGCGGGCCTGTTCAAGAACCTCGAGAACAAGTCGAACCCGTGGGGCATGTCGGCGCGGGCTCGCCTCGAGTGGGCCAAGGGCCTGCCGTTCGACGTCAAGGTCATCGGCTCCGACGTCGAATCCGCCGACGAGGTCGAGTGGCTGTTCTGGGTCGGCTGCGCCGGCGCCTACGAGGACCGTGCGAAGAAGACGACGCGCGCCGTCGCCGAGCTGCTGCACACAGCGGGCGTCGACTTCGCCGTCCTCGGTGACGGCGAGAGCTGCACCGGCGACCCGGCACGCCGCGCCGGAAACGAGATCCTCTTCCAGATGCTCGCCGGCCAGAACGTCGCGACGCTCAACGAGGCGAAGGCGAAGAAGATCGTCGTCACGTGTGCGCACTGCTTCAACACGATCAAGAACGAGTACCCGCAGATCGGGGGCGAGTACGAGGTCGTCCACCACACGCAGCTGCTCAACCGTCTCGTGCGCGAGAAGAAGCTGACGCCCGTCGCGGCGCCGGAGGAGTTCGCGCAGCAGCCGAAGGACAAGTCGGGCGCTGCGTCGACGGGCAAGTCGGTCACGTACCACGACCCGTGCTATCTCGGCCGTCACAACCAGGTCTACGCGCCGCCGCGCGAACTCATCGCGTCGCTGCCCGGCGTCGAGTACAAGGAGATGGAACGCTCCGGCGAGAAGTCCTTCTGCTGCGGCGCCGGCGGCGCCCGCATGTGGATGGAGGAGAAGCTCGGTGAGCGCATCAACCTCAACCGTACGAAGGAGGCCGTCGCCACCGGCGCCGACCGCATCGCCATCGGCTGCCCGTTCTGCCGCGTCATGATGACGGACGGCCTCACGGCCGAGCAGAGCGACGGCAACGCGCGCGAAGAGGTCGAGGTCGTCGACGTCGCCAACATGCTGCTCGCCGCGGTGCGTCGCGGTGAGGACACGAAGGCCGTCGACGAGGGCGCGACGCAGACCGTCTGAGCCGCCGCACCCGCCCGTCACGGGCACGAGGGTTGACACCCGGGGCGCTTCGTTCCGCTGAGAGATCAGCGGGACGGGCGCCCCGTTCGTCGTTTCATGGGGCGCCTCGGGCGGGGTTTGTTGAGCGAGGTTCGTTGAGCGGGGTTCGTCCATCCCAGTTCGCCTGCCAGGGTTCCGCTACTCACGCCCCCGCCTCGTGCGTCCAGATGCACCCGGGTGCATCTGGACGACGAGGCGGACCGGCGGCGCGGCCTCGTCATCCACAGGCAGTGACGGCCACGGGCCGTTTCGACGCTCTCGGGAGGGCTGATCCACAGGGTCGCGGCGCCCGGGCTGCGCGGGGGCGACGCAGGGACCTAGCGTCGCCGTCATGAGCACTCTCGGAGACGACATCCGGGCGCAGCAGCGGCGAGCCGACCTGCTCTCGAGCGACCTCGCACAGTCCGCCACGGATCTGCGCACGACCATCACGACGACGCAGTGGACGTCCGGTGCGGCCGACCATTGCCGCAGCGTCCTCACCTCGTTCGCCCGCGACCTCGACGCCTGCGGTGACGACGCGGCGTCGTTCGCGACCGACATCGGCCGGCACGCCGCATCGGTCGAATCGCATCAGACCAGCGTGACCAACGTCGTCATGGCGCCGATCGATCTCGCGCGCGATGGCCTGTCGAAGGTGGGCAAGGCCCTGCACCGCGACGAGAGCGAGGGTCCGTACGACTACTCCCACTACGGCGACTGGCGGGGATGACGATGACGCAGCCGTTCCTGCTCGTGCGAGCCCGTGCCGGGCAACACACGTCGTTGCTCGAGGTCACCTTCGCTGACGGGTTGTTCCGCCTCGCGAGCACCCGGGGCGCGAGCGTCCACGCCGCCGAGGACGTCGTCAGCGCCGTGCTACAGCTCGTCGTCGACGCCCCGCCCGACGCCGACGCCGACCTCGTCGTCATCGGCTGTCTGGACGAGGTCGCGACACCTTGCCTCATCGCAGCGCGCCGAGGCGGCGAGTGGTGCGACGTCGGGTTCGACGACGCAACACGCGACTGGTTCGACGTTCGCGCCGAGGTCGTGGCGGCACTCGTCGGCCTCCATGCGCAATCGGGCGCGCCGAGCGGCTGCCTCGCGGCTGGCGACGCCCAGGATGAGATGCGTCCCGACGCCGGATGGGAGCACGCCGCATGAGAGTCGACCCGCCCAGCTCGTCGGTGACAGGCACCGTCATCGCTAAGAAGAGCGCCGGCCCGAGCGCCGTCGACGCCAACCTCGCTGATCTGCGCACCCTCGCCGCCGCGCTGACGACGGCGCACGGTGACGCGAGCAGCGCTTCCACCACGAGCCTGTCGATCGGCTGGGGCCTGCCGTTCACCGGGGATGCCCTCTCCCCTGGCACGGCCACGACATGCGCCACGGCGTCACTCGATCTGGCGGCCACCCTGACGGCCACGGCGCTGCGCGCGCAGTTGCTCAGCACTCTCGTGAGCGCCTCGCTCGACGCCTACGAGCTCGCCGAAGCCTGCGCCGTCGCCCACATGAAAACAGCCATCGCGACGTACTCGCTGACGGTGACTCTGGCGAAGATCTCGATGCGCCAATGGACCGGCAACGCGCCCTCGCCCGATACGACCGCGATGATCGTCGGTGACGTCGTCGCCATCATCGACGCGAGACTGCCGGGTTCGTACGAGGAGAATGTCGCCGGCATCAACATCGGCCTCGTGCGTGCGCTGGGCACTCCGAACCCCGTCACCACCTCGATCGTCAGCGGGCCCGATGCGCCCCGGCCCGCACCCGCAGTGCGCAGCGTCGGCCAGAGCATGGGACGCATCGACGATCTGTACGAGAACGGCAACGACTCCGCCCACATCCAGGTGCAGCGCGTCGTCGACCCGGCCACTGGCCAGGGCCGCTGGATCGCGATGATCCCCGGCACCGCGACGTTCTCCTGGAACGCCCGCACGCCACTCGACGGCTCCGGCAACGTTGCCGCCGCGGCGGGTCTCGTCAGCGGTGGCGAAGTCGCCGTCCGGGATGCCTTGCGCGATGCGATGCAGCGTGAGGGCGTGCTCGGCAAGGGCGAGCCGGTCATGCTCGTGGGTCACTCGCAGGGCGGCATGGTGATGACGAACCTCGCGCGCCGTCGCTCCGACGGTCTCAACGTCACCCACGTCACGACGTACGGTTCGCCGGTCGGGGCCGCCAAGCTCCCCGCGGGGGTGCGTACGCTCAACATCGAGAACTCGGCTGATTTCATCCATCGCATCGACGGGCGGGCCACCGGTGACGGCGACCCTGGACGCGTCCGACTCGTCATCGACGACCCGACGTCGGCGGTGACCGCGAAGGGTTCGACGAGCATCATCGAGCCGCACTCGCACGAGAAGTATCGGTGGAACTACGAGGCCGTCATGGGTCAGGAACGCGGACGCCCCGGCCCGCCGAGCGCCGCCGTCGACTTCGAGACCAGCGCGGCGCCGTTCTTCGAGGGCGAGGCTCGCACCTACCGGTACGACGCCTCGCGCGAGCCCGGCGTCGAAGCAACGCAGAACGCCGTCACGCCGACGCTGACGTGCACGTCGGAGACGACGCACAAGCCGTCACCGACGCCGAACTTCGGCGTCGGCCCCGCCGGGCAGTACCGGGTGACCTCGCCATGACCGCGCCCCTCCGCGATTACTGTCCCCACCGGCGATTTTCGTCTGCAGTCGCGGGGCCGCTGCCGGTGCGCCGTCAGGGCCTGGAGGCCGGGCTGACGGTTTCGTCCCCGGCGCTCTACGTCTCGACGTTCTCCACACCGGTTGCGGGGATGGCGCGGTCGCCGTCACCCGGGGCGGCACCGTCGAGCAAGTGGTCGATGAGGAACCGCGACGTCTCACGGTGCCAGCGCGGCGCGCCCCACAGCATCGCGTGCCAGCCCGGCATCGAGACGAAGCGGGCGTCGCCCCCGAGGGCCGCGACGTCGTCGATGAGCTTCTTCGTCGCGACGGGGTTGGTCACGGTGTCGCGTCGGCCGTGGATGCCGAGCAGCGGGATGGTGCGGAACGTCGCGGGCTCGGACGCTTCTGCCGCCCACGGCGCGAGCGCCACGACGGCGGCGACGTCCTCGCTGCTCGCGATGTCGAGCGCGACCCGCCCACCCATCGAGTGGCCGGCGATGGCGATCGGCACGCCCGGGTAGCGATCGCGCAGCTCGCCGAGAGCCCAGCGTGTGTCCTCGACGGCCGGCTTCTCCGGCTCGTTCCACCCACGGACGGCGAGGCGCAGCGTCGCACCCCCGATTCGGCCGTGGCTACGACGCTCGACGTCGCGCGCGAACGGCACGATGCGCAGGTAGGCGGGGTCACCGCGACGCATCCGCAGGTGACCTTCGACGTCGCCTCCGTGGACGAACAGCACGATCGCCTCGGGGTGACGCACGCGCGGCATCGTCAGCAACGGACTCGCGACGACGGCCGCACCACCGCGCTTCGTCGTCGCCGGACGCTGTGGCGCCTCCACGCTCAGGGGGGCGTCGACGGCAGCCGAACCGTCTTGCGCGGGAGCGTCAGGAGCGGCGGCACCCCCGGCGCCGGCCCGCCCGCCGTCGCGGTCCGCCCTGCCGTCATCCTGCTCGTCCCCGTCGTCCTCACCCTCAGGACGATGCACGTGCGGCATGGGCGTCGGCGGGTTGGTGGACGCCAGCACGTCGGACTCGCGACGCGTCGTTGCGGCACGCTGCGGTGCCCTCACGGCGTCGGCGTCGTCATCGACGGTGACACCGTCGAGCGCCTCGTCGCCGAGTTCGTCGTCGCGCAGCAGCGCATCGGCGGCGTCGGCGGCGAGGCCGACCACTTTGTCGCCGAGGGAGGTCTCGTCGACGGGGGTGGCTTCACCGTCCGGTACGCGCGGAGAATCTGCTTGCCCCGGGGCGACCTCGACCTCGAGCTCGGAGCCGAGACGACGGCTGAGCTCGACGGCCGCGCGCGCCGGCAGCGACGTGACGTCGTCGTCGCTCTCGTCGGCCATCGTCAGACGTCGGTGCGGTGGAAGGAGGAGAAACTGCGGCTCGCGGTGGGGCCGCGCTGGCCCTGGTAGTGCGAGCCGTATTCGGAGCTGCCGTAAGGGTGTTCGGCGGGGGACGTCAGCTGGAAGAAGCACAGCTGGCCAATCTTCATGCCCGGCCACAGCTTGATGGGCAGCGTCGCGACGTTGCTCAACTCGAGCGTCACGTGGCCGGAGAAACCGGGGTCGACGAAGCCCGCCGTCGCGTGCGTCAGCAATCCGAGGCGACCAAGCGACGACTTGCCCTCGACACGAGCGGCGACGTCATCGGGCAGCGTGATCTGCTCGTAGGTCGAGCCGAGGACGAACTCGCCGGGGTGCAGGATGAACGGCTCGGACGCGTCGACCTCGACGAGGCGCGTCAGTTCCGGCTGCTCGGCGGCGGGGTCGATGAAGGGGTACTTGTGGTTGTCGAACAACCGGAAGAACTTGTCGAGGCGCACGTCGATGCTCGACGGCTGGATCATCGACGGTTCGTACGGGTCGAGCACGACCCGGCCGGAATCGATCTGGCTCTTGATGTCACGGTCCGAAAGCAGCACACGGCTACGGTAATCGACGCGCGTCTGCCGCGGCCCCGCTCTCACTCATCGGCGCCGTCGGTGGCGAGAGACCGACACACCGTCCGTCATGACATGCACGTACGGCGCGGACGCGCTAGAGTACGAGGCGCTTGATCGACGCGCCGGACGTTCACCAGGACGGGCGCCGGACAGGCAAGAACCCCGCCGTGGCGGGGCTCGCGAGTGTAGTTCAATGGTAGAACATCAGCTTCCCAAGCTGAATACGCGAGTTCGATTCTCGTCACTCGCTCCAAGCATGTGAAAGGGGCCGGATCCGATGGGATCCGGCCCCTTTCGTCATTCTTGCTCGGCCTCGCCGGGACGCGAGGTCGGCTGTGGCTCCTTCGAGCACTGCGCACACCGCCCCAGCAGCGCCCCGTGCTCGGCGTCGAGCGTGAACCCCGTCAGCTCCTTGATTCTTGCGGCGAGTGGCGCGAACTCGGCCACGTCGACGTCGACGAAGCGCCCGCACGTGTCGCACTGCAGGTGCGCGTGGGCGTGAGGCTCGGCCACGTGCCCGGTGACCTCGTGCCCGGCGGCATCGCCCTCCCCCGAGTCCCCATCCGATGCACCAACATCGGCCTTCGCCCCCTCACGCGCCACGTCGGCCGCCAGGTGGTAGATCGTCGCGCCGCCCGGAACGTGGGTGTGCGTGACGATGTCAGCGTCGACGAGAGCCTGCAGCGAGCGGTAGATCGTCGCGCGGTGGATACCCGGTTCGACCTCGTCGACGAGCGCCGCGACGGCGTCGGCGTCGATGTGACCCGGTTCGCGGCTCAACACGTCGAGGACGGCTCGTCGTCCAGGCGTCACGCGTTCTCCGCGCGCCCGCAGTCGCGCTAGCGCTGCGTCGCGGCGTGTTTCGCTCGGGATCGCGCCCGCGGGCACGTCAGCGTTCGCTGCAGCACCACGTGCGTCAGGGCTTCGAGGGGTCATGCCTCCATCGTCCGGGCTCCCCACCGGCGAGGCAAACCGAGCACTCAGCACAACCTCACGTACTCATGAGTAGACTTACCGGCGAGTAGCGCCTGGACCATCGCGCTGCACCCCTACCGATCTCGGAGGACATCTTGTCTCACTACAAGAGCAACGTTCGCGACCTTGAGTTCAACCTCTTCGAGGTCTTCAACCGTCAGGACGTGCTGGGCACCGGCATCTACGAGGACGTCGACGTCGACGTCGCGAAGGACATCATCGGCCAGGTCGCGAAGCTCGCCGAGGGTGACCTCGCGGCGAGCCTCATCGACTCCGACCGCAACCCCCCGGTCTACGACCCGGAGACCAAGTCGGTCACGATGCCGGAGTCGTTCAAGAAGTCGTACAAGTCGTACATCGACGCCGGCTGGGGCATGCTCGACGCCCCCGTCGAGCTCGACGGCATGAAGGTACCGCCGTCCGTGCGCTGGTCGCTCGCCGAACTCGTCTGCGGCGCCAACCCGGCCGTCCACATGTTCTCCGCGAGCTACGCGTTCGCGTCGCTGCTGTACTTCATGGGCAACGACGAGCAGAAGAAGCTCGCCAAGCACATCGTCGACGGTGGCTGGCACTGCACGATGGTGCTGACCGAGCCCGACGCCGGTTCTGACGTCGGCGCCGGCCGCACGAAGGCCACGCAGAACGACGACGGTACGTGGAACATCACGGGCGTCAAGCGCTTCATCACCTCGGCCGAGTCGGACATGGTCGACAACGTCGTCCACTTCGTCCTCGCCCGCCCTGAGGGCGCCGGCCCCGGCACGAAGGGCCTCAGCCTGTTCATCGTCCCGAAGTTCCACGTCGACCTCGAGACGGGTGAGCTCGGCGAGCGCAACGGCGCATACGTGACGAACGTCGAGGACAAGATGGGCCTCAAGGTCTCCACGACCTGCGAGGTGACGTTCGGTGACGGTGCACCCGCCGTCGGCACGCTGCTCGGCGACGTCCACGACGGCATCGCACAGATGTTCAAGGTCATCGAGAACGCCCGCATGTTCGTCGGCACGAAGGCGATCGCGACGCTGTCGACCGGCTACCTCAACGCGCTCGAGTACGCCAAGGAGCGCGTCCAGGGTGCCGACATGACGACGCCGCAGAAGGACGCGCCGCGCGTCACGATCACGCACCACCCGGACGTGCGCCGCAGCCTCATGCTGCAGAAGGCCTACGCCGAGGGTCTGCGTTCGCTCGTCATGTACACCGCGTGCCAGCAGGACGTCGTCGACCAGGCGACGAAGGGCAACCCGGCCGCCGAGCTCGAGGAGGGCAGCCCCGCCGAGATGGCGGCGCGCCTCAACGACCTGCTGCTGCCCATCGTCAAGGGCGTCGGTTCGGAGCGCGCGTGGGTGTTGCTCGGCACCGAGTCGCTGCAGACGTACGGCGGGTCGGGCTTCCTCAAGGAGTACCCGCTCGAGCAGTACGTGCGTGACGCAAAGATCGACACGCTCTACGAAGGCACGACGGCCATCCAGGGCCTCGACTTCTTCTTCCGCAAGATCGTCAAGGATCAGGGTGTCGCCCTCGGCATGCTGCAGAAGGAGATCGAGACGACGATCGGCCAGGCTCCCGAGGCCCTCAAGCGTGAGGCGGGTCTGCTCGCGCAGGCCGCGACAGACCTCAAGGACATGGGTGAGTTCATGTTCGGAGCCGCGATGGGTTCGCTCGAGAAGCCGGCCGAGGCGTACAAGATCGGCCTGACGTCCACGCGTCTGCTGCTCGCTGCGGGCGACGTCGTCATCGGCTGGCTGCTGCTGCGGGCCGCCATCGTCGCGCAGGCCCGCCTCGAGGCGGGCGACGCCGGCAAGGACACCGACTTCTACACCGGCAAGGTTGCCGCGGCGCAGTTCTTCGCGCGCACCGTGCTGCCGCGCATGGCGTCGGAGAAGGCCATCACCATCGCCGAGGACGGCTCGCTCATGGACGTCCCGGAGAGCGCTTTCTGATCTGACCTCACCGGTCTCGACCAGAACCGCTGCGGCCCGGCTCCCTCACGAAGGGAGCCGGGCCGCAGCGATTCCGCGACGCCCCACATGACGCGTAGACGCACGATGTGGGGAGGCGCACCGCGACCCACTCGGTGCGCAACTGCAGCGAATGGGGGCGCGCGTCAGGCGTCGATCGCCGCCACCGCGTGACGCGCGATGGCAAGCTCTTCGTTCGTCGGGACGACGCACACGGTCACAGGCGATCCTGCCGCGGAGATGATGCGCGCGTCATGATCGTCGGCGCTGTTGGCGACTGCGTCGAACGTCACGCCGAGCCACCCGAGACGGCGACACACGGCCTCGCGGATGGCGGCGTTGTTCTCGCCGACGCCGGCGGTGAACGTGATGACGTCGACGCCCTCGAGCGCCGCCGCGTACGCGCCGATGTACTTGACGAGCCGGTGCACGTAGACGTCGAATGCGAGCTGCGCCGTCTCGTCACCGTCGTCGACGCGCCGCATGAGGTCGCGGAAGTCGCCTGACCCCGTCAGCCCGAGGATGCCCGACTTCTTGTTGAGCAGCGTGTCGATCTCGTCGACGCCGAGCCCCGCGACACGGTTGAGGTGCAGGACGACGGCCGGGTCCATGTCGCCACCACGCGTGCCCATGACGAGGCCCTCGAGCGGCGTCATGCCCATCGACGTGTCGACGGCGCGGCCCCCGTCGATCGCCGAGATCGACGCGCCGTTGCCGAGATGGCAGATGATCTGCTTGAACCCCTCGACGGGACGTTCGAGAAACTGTGCGACCCGCGCCGAGACGTACTCGTGCGACGTGCCGTGGAAGCCGTAGCGACGGATGGCGTGCTCCTTCGCGAGCTTCGCGTCGATCGCGTAGGTGTACGCGGAGGCGGGCAACGTCGAGAAGAACCCGGTGTCGAACACGGCGACCTGCGGCAGGTCGGGAAAGATGCGCCGAGCCGCCTCGATGCCGAGCGCGTGCGCCGGATTGTGCAGCGGCGCAAGGGTTCCGAGGCGTTTGATCTCGTCGAGCACGTAGTCGGTGATCATCTCGGGGCCCGTGAAGTTGCGCCCGCCGTGCACGACGCGGTGACCCACGACGACGACGTCCGCGTCCTCGATCGGCAACCCCGTCTCGGCCATGACCTTCGTCATCTCCTCGAGGGCGACGCCGTGGTCGGCCATGTCGACGTCGTGCGTCGTCTTCTCGCTGCGGTACTCGTGCGTGATCGTGCCGCCCGAGTCGCCGACGCGCTCGGCGAGGCCCTTGACGACGAACTCCCCCGTCACCGGGTCGACGATCTGGTACTTGAGCGAACTCGACCCCGCGTTGATGACGAGGACGTTGCCGGCCCCGCCGTCCCGCTCGCTGCTCGGCGCCTGCGCCACGTCGTTCATGCCTTCTCCTCCTGCGCCTGCACGGCCGTGATGGCGATGGTGTTGACGATGTCCTCGACGAGCGCGCCGCGCGACAGGTCGTTGACGGGCTTGTTGAGCCCCTGCAGCACCGGGCCCATGGCGACGGCACCCGCCGAGCGCTGCACGGCCTTGTACGTGTTGTTGCCGGTGTTGAGGTCGGGGAAGATCAACACCGTCGCGCGCCCTGCGACGGGCGAGTCGGGCATCTTCGACTTCGCGACGCTCGGTTCGACGGCCGCGTCGTACTGGATCGGCCCGTCGACGGCGAGTTCCGGCGCGCGCTCGTGCACGAGTTCGGTTGCGGCCCGCACCTTCTCGACGTCGGCGCCGCTGCCGGAGGTGCCCGTCGAGTACGACAGCATCGCGACGCGCGGCTCGATGCCGAACGCCGACGCCGTCTTCGCCGAACTGATCGCGATGTCGGCGAGTTGCTCGGCGTTCGGGTCGGGGTTGACGGCGCAGTCACCGTAGACGAGCACCTGATCGGCGAGCGCCATGAGGAACACGGAGCTGACGATGTCCGCGTCGGGGGCTGTCTTGATGATCTCGAAGCTCGGCTTGATCGTGTGGGCCGTCGTGTGCGCGGCGCCGCTCACCATGCCGTCGGCGAGCCCGAGGTGCACCATCATCGTGCCGAAGTACGACACATCCTGCACCGTCTCGCGGGCCAGCTCGATCGTCACGCCCTTCTTCTTGCGGATCTCGGCGTACTCGGCGGCGAACTTCTCGACGAGCTCCTCGTCGTGCGGGGAGACGATCGAGGCGGACGAGATGTCGAGGCCGTTGCTGCTCGCGAGCGCCTTGATCTGCGTCTCGTCACCGAGGATCGTCAGTTGCGCGATGCCGCCGCGCAGCACCTCGTCGGCAGCCTTGAGGATGCGCAGATCGTCACCCTCGGGCAGGACGATGTGCTTGCGGGCGCTGCGCGCGCGATCGAGCAGACGGTGGCCGAACATCAGTGGCGTGACGGCGGCCGCCTCGTCGATGTCGATGGCGGCGAGGAGGCCGTCGGCGTCGATGGCTTCGCCGAACGCACGCAGCGCCGTCTGCTTCTTCACGACACTGCCGGAGCTGAGGGCGCTGCGCGTGCGCGCCAGGGCTGCCGTCGTCTCGAAGGTGCCCGAATCTGTCACGAGGATCGGCACGTCGAGCTTCGTGCCGTCGAGCAGCTGCTGCACGCTCTCCGGCGGGCGATAACCGCCCGTCAGGACGATGGCGGCGAGCCCGGGGAACGTGCCGGACTGATGCGCGAGGACGAGCCCGGGCAGGATGTCGTAGCGGTCGCCGGGGGCGATGACGGTGACGTCCTCGACGAGGCGCGTCAGCACGTTCGGCAGTGACATCGCAGCGACGACGAACCCGCGCGACTCGCGCTGCAGCCACTCAGGATTGCCGCGCCACAGCTCGGCGCCGGCGGCTTCTGCGAGCGCCGCGACGGTGGGTGCGACGAGCAACGGAACCTCGGGAATGACGCCGGCGACGGGCACGGACGCCGTCTCGGCGTCCTTCGTCAGTGCGAGGCGGATGCCGGTGACGTCACCGCTCGTGGCGCGGTTGACGACGATCGCGACGGGCGTTGCGTGCCTCGCGCGCAACTGCTCGCAACCCATGACGGCGACCTGCGCGATCTGCTCGGGGGTGCGCTCGCGCCCGTGGACGACGAGGACGACGGGCGCGCCGAGGTTCGCGGCGACCATGGCGTTGATCTCGGCTTCGCGGCCGGTCGAGACGTCCGCGAAGTCGCTGCCGAGCACCATGACGAGATCGGCGTCGGCGGACACCTCGTCAAAACGGGCCAGGATCGTTGCGAGCGAGCCCGACTCGTCATCGTGCATCTGGTCGTAGGTGACGCCGAGCGCGTCCTCGTAGGCCTGGTCGACGGCCGGGTGCGACAGCAGCAGGTCGACGACCTTGTCGCGGGAGCTGGTGGCGACGGGCCGGAAGATCGCGATGCGCCCGGCCTGGCGCGAGAGGAGGTCGAGCAGCCCGTAGGCCACGGTGGACTTGCCGGTTTCACCTTCGGCTGAGGTGACGAAGACACTGCGCGTCATGGTTTCCACCCTAGGCGAGAGCGGTGACAACCCGCCCGCGACCTTGGTCCTGTGCGTCGGGCGACGCGTCCGCCTGAGTCAGCCGTGCGGCGGTACCGAACACCACACCCGACGAATGTGGAGAAAATCGCAGGTGTGCGGAAGCTGTCAACCTGATTGGAGTCACGTGGGGTTGAGTTGGGTGATTTCGGGTGTTGTGGCGGCGATGGGGCGCCGGCCTCGGTAGCGTTCGGGGTTCGCGGCGTACTGCGCATCCAGGACGGCTTGGCGTTCGGTGTGGACATCGACCCAGGTGCCGGTGTGGACCTGTTCGGGCGTGAACCCGGCCAGTGAGCTGTGGTGATGACGCGTGTTGTAATCGTGCACGACGTGCTCGGCCCACTCGCGCGCGTGTTCAACACTGGTGAACTGGCTCGGGTAGTCGGGACGGTACTTCTCGGTCTTGAAGTAGGACTCGATGTGCGGGTTGTCGTTCGACACGCGCGGACGATTCCGGCTCGCGCTGATCCCAGCATGACGGTAGAAGTCGGCCAGCAGTACCGACTTCATCGCCGGCCCACCATCGGAATGCACGATCCGCGGGTGAACACCCTCACGTTCTGTCGCGGCCTGGAACAACGCGACCGCGAGTTCGTCGGACTCATCTGTCTCGACGCTGCTGGCGATGATCGTGCGGCTGAACGCGTCGATGATCGTGTACTGCTGATACCAGACCCCCGTGTATGGCCCGGGAAGTTTCGTGATGTCCCAGCACCACACCTCGTTCGGTGCGGACGCCTCCCACTGCGGCATCGCGACCGTGCGCCGCGTACGGCGTCGACGCACCGGCCGTGGCCCGTGCAAGCCACGCGCGCACAGCATCCACGTCGACAAAGACGCCACCGGCCGCCCCGCATCGAACGCGTCGTAGAACGACTGCTCCACGCTGCGCTGCTCGTGCCAACCGTCACGGATCGCGGACACGATCTGGGCGCGCTCCTCAGAGCTGAGCGCGCACGGCTGATACCGCTCGGTGTGCGCGATCGGGTCCGCGACGCGAGCGCGTGGATGGTGACGGTAGTGCCACGTCGAGGTCGCCACACCGATGATCTTCAACGCTTCACGCTGGGAATAGCCGGCCGCGACATGCTCGGCGACCAGGGTGTTCTCCGCTTCGAGGAACGCCGCATGGCGGGCGGCATCGGCCTCGTTCAGGACTCGGGCGTGGGCTCCTGCGGCGCGTTCAACTCGTGCAAGAGCCCGATAGCTTTTCCCAGCGCCTCGTTCGATGCCTCCAGCCGCGCAACCTGCTCAGCATGCGTCTGCGCCTCCCGCGCGCGGGCTGCGCGTTCGGCGGCGAGTTCTTGTTCCACGCGCGCCAAACGCGCGCCGTCAGCAACTGTCATGTGTGAAGTATCGCGGGGCACGAGGTCTCGTTCGAGGTCTCCGAAGTAGAACGCTTTGCGCCACGTCATGATCTGATGACGCGACACACCCTGCTCGAGCAACCACGCCGCTTTCGTGCCATGCGGCAACGCCACATACTGCTGCACCAACGCGGTCTTCTCTTCCGCAGTCCATCTGCGCATACCCACCTCCTGAGTGACTCACACCCAGGCTGACAGTCAGGGGTGGACAGGAATCGCAGATGGGTCAGGGGTTCGCGGCGAGCGCAGCCAGGCGGCGCAGCGCGAACTCGTAGCCCTGGACACCACACCCGACGATGACGGCCACCGCCTTGTCGCTCAAGTACGAGTGGTGCCGAAACGCCTCGCGCGCATGGACGTTCGAGATGTGCACCTCGACGAACGGCGCCTCGACACTCGCGAGAGCATCCCGGATGGCGACACTCGTGTGCGTGTACGCCCCCGCGTTGATGACGATGCCCGCGCTGTCGTGACGGATGCGCTGGATCTCGTCGACGAGCGCCCCCTCGTGGTTGCTCTGGAAGCACTCGACGCCGAACCCCAGCTCGTCACCGACCCGCGCGGCGAGCGTCTCGACGTCAGCGAGGGTGTCGGCGCCGTAGATCGACGGTTCGCGCTCACCGAGCAGGTTGAGGTTCGGGCCGTTGAGGACGTGCAGCGTGCGAGTCATGGGCCCATTGTCGTCGGGTTCGGGCGACGGATCCAGGTGGTGCCTCGGTGGTGGTTCCGCGACGCCTCGGGCATCCGTCACACCGCGTCCGCGCTACGCCCCGTGCTGCGGTGACCGAGCGCCCCCACCGTCACGACGAGCAAGCCCATCGCGACGGCAACGATGACGAATACCGGTGTACTGCCGTGGTCTTCGAGCACCGGCAGCAGGATGAACGGCAAGAACGCCGTGACGAGCTTGCTCAACGAGTACGCCGCGCCGGCAGCCGTGCCACGGATCGCCGTCGGGTACGAATCGGCGAGATACACGTGGTACGCGTTCGAGAACAGGTTCGACGCGCACGAGTACAGGAAGCCGGCGGCGATGATCTGAGCCGTCGACGACGCGAATCCGAACCACAGGCCGAAGATCGCCATGAGCGTCGCCGTCGCCATGACGAGGTACTTGCGCTCGATGCGCTCGACGATCGGCACGGCCAGCAGCGACCCGAGCGGGTAGCCGAGGTAGCTGAGCGCGACGAACAGCAGCGAGCTCGTGACGCTGTAGCCCTTCGCGACGAGGACGAGCGGCGCCACTGTCCCGAAGCCGTAGTAGCCGAACACCTCGAGGGCCGACAGCAGCCACAACATGATCGTGCGCTTCGTGTACGGCGCCTTGAACAGCGACGCCATCGAGACCTGACGGGACGCGACGGGCGTGAGCGACGCGTCCGGCTCGGCGAGGGTGTGGCCCTCGGCGCGCGCGGCGTCCTCGAACTCGCGGGTGATCGCGTCGGCCTCGTCGTGACGGCCCTGCGCCTCGAGCCAGCGTGGCGACTCGGGCAACCCGGTACGCACGGCCCACACGACGATCGAGCCGATCGCGCCGAAGACGAACAGCCAGCGCCACCCGTCGATGCCGAACGGCGTCATCGGCACGAGCCAGCGCGCGAGGAAGCCGACCGTCGGCACCCCGAGGAAGCTGATCGTGTACGCCCACGAGATGAACTGCCCGCGCTTGTTCTTCGGCAGGATGTCGGACAGGTAGGAGTCGCCGAGCGCGTACTCGCCGCCGATGCCGATGCCCGCGAAGAACCGCGTGATGACGAGCCACGCCGCGTTCGGGCTGAACGCGCCCGCGAGCGAGAACGCCGAGTAGAGCGCGAGGTTGACCATGAACGCCTTGCGCCGCCCGATGCGGTCGGCGAGGCGCCCCATGAACAGCGCCCCGATGAACTGCCCGATGAACGCCGACGCGAGCACCCACTTGAGCACGTCGCCCTTCAGCGCGAAGTCTTCCTTCAGCACCGCTGCGATCGTCGAGGCGAGAAAATTCTCGTACGCGTCGAAGAACAACCCGAGGCCGATGACGCCCGTGGCGAGCAGATGCTTGCGTGTGATCGGCAGCCGGTCGAGGCGTGCGGCGACCGACGTCCCCGTCGCGGGTGCCACCGACGCATTGGGCAGCGATGCTTCTGTCATCGCGGCAGCCTAGCCGCGGTGAGACTCGCGCACTAGGTTGAGGTCGGACAGCGATACACGGCATGCGGTCGGCTCGGGCCGACCGCATGGCGGTGGCGACGGACGGACGATGCTCGGCCGCCACACCCACGTGACGAGAGGACACCCGAATGCAGCGCGAATCCCGCGACGCTCACATCCGCCGCTACTACGAGGTCGTCGACGCCGGCGACGTCGAGGGCGTGCTCGACATCTTCACCGACGACGCCACCTACTGCCGCCCCGGATACGAACCCATGGCCGGCCGCGAGGCGCTGCGGGCGTTCTACTCGGGCGATCGCGTCATCGAATCGGGGCGCCACAGCGTCACGTCACTGCTCATCGACGGCGACGAGGCGTTCGTGCGCGGCGAGTTCAACGGGGTGCTCAAGGACGGCAGCGACGCGCACCTCGAGTTCGCCGACTTCTTCCGCTTCGGCGCCGGCGATCGCATCGCCTACCGCCAGACGTACTTCTACGCTCCGCTCGTCTGACGCCCGGGGGGGCACGCTTCGAAGGGGTGCTGACGTCACGTCGGCGGAGCATCGATCACTCGACGTGCTTAACACCGCCCACGCGGGCGCACTGCCTGAGAGCGGCAACCCCGCATCGCCGAGTTGCAGCTCCCGGGGCCGGCAAGAGCAGACGTGATCGTCAGACGCCGCGCAGGTCGAGCGTCAGCGTGCGGGGGCCGTCGCCGGTGATGACGAGGGGGATGCCCCAATCCTGTTGGTAAAGATGGCAGGCGGCGTGCTCGGGCACCTCGCCGGTGTCGGGGTCGCCGTCGCAGGCGGCTGCGCGGACGCTGACGTGCAGGATGGCCGAGCCGACGCTCTCGTCGATCGTCAGCGTGCGCGTGAGCCCCTGCTGCTTGCCCGCTCCGTCGCGGAGGAACGCCTCGGGAGAGCTGCTCACCTGCAGCATCGTCGGGTCGCCGTAACGGTGGTCGAGTTTCTGCCCCGCCGGCGGCGTGAACGTGACGACGAGTTCCACTGCGCCCGAGGCGATCTCGCTCGGCGGGCGCTGCGTCTGCTGCGCATCGCCCTCGATGCGTTGCGCTTCGGCGGTCAGCGCCACCGGCGTCAGACGATGGGCGTTCGACTCGACGACGAGCAGGTGTGCATCAGCGTCCACCTCCCCCGGGACGACGATGACGTCGCTCGGTTCGGCCAGGCCCGTGGCGAGCGTCGTCACCTCGCCGCTCGACGGGTCGAAGCGCCGAATCGCGCCGTTGTACGTGTCGGCGACGGCGACGGATCCGTCGGGTAGTTCCGTGACACCGAGGGGATGCTGCAGCAGCGCCGCGTCAGCCGCGCCGTCGACGTGGCCGAAGTCGAACAACCCTTGCCCGACGTGGGTCGTCACCTCGAAACCCTCGTCGCTCACGCTGAGGCTGCGCAAGGCACTCGTCTCGGAGTCGGCGACCCAGACGTGTGAGCCGTCCGCGCTCGTCGCGAGACCGCTGGGCTGCGCGAACCAGGCGTCGTGGGCGGCGCCGTCGCGGATCCCCTCGTTGCTCGTGCCTGCGAGCACGGCGACGGTGTTGAGCTCGGGGCTCTCGCCCAGATGCAGCGCCCACAGCTGGTGCGTGCCCGCCATGGCGATGATGACGCGGTCGTGCCACCACGCGAGATCCCACGGCGTCGACAGCGCCTGACGCAGCGCCGGGCCGCCGCCGTCACGTTCGCGCAGCTGCTCGCCTGTGCCCGCGACGGTGCGAATCCGCCCGTCACTCAACCGAATCGCCTTGATCTCGTGGTTGACGCTGTCCGCGACGAGCAGGTCGTCGCCGGTGCGTGCGCGAGCCTCTTCGGGAAGGAGCAACAGCCCCTGTGGTTCGTTGAACACCCCCGGGCCGCCGTAGCGCGCGAGCTCCGTCTCGCCGTCCTCGGCGAGGTGCACGACCTGGTGGTGCGCGGTGTCGCTGACGAAGAAACCCCCGCTCGTCAGGTGCTCCCCGGCACCCGCGGAAGAGGCGGCGTCGTCCGCGCTCTGACGGCCCGTGGGCTGCGCCTGCACCGGGCGCGCCGGCGCGGTGATGACCTTTCCCGGGAAACGCAGCAACGTCTCGGGGGCAGGCGGCGCGACGTACGGACCGTCACCGCGACGCAGCGTCCCCTTGGTCGTGTGCTCGGCGATGAGGTCGTCGATGAGCACGCTCAATCCGTGCGCGTGTCCTTCACCGGACATCGACGCGACGATGTAGCCCTCCGGGTCGAGGACGACGAGCGTCGGCCACGCGCGCGCCGCGTACGCCTGCCACGTCGTGAGGTCGGGGTCGTCGAGGACGGGGTGGTGCACCGCGTACCGCTCGACGGCGGCTTCGAGGGCATCGCGATCGGCCTCGTGCTCGAACTTCGGCGAGTGCACGCCGATGAGGACGAGCTGGTCGCCGTATTTCTCCTCGAGCGGGCGCAATTCATCGAGCACGTGGAGACAGTTGATGCAGCAGAACGTCCAGAAGTCGAGGACGACGACCTTGCCGCGCAGGCTCGTCAGCGTGATGTCGGCGCCGCCGGTGTTGAGCCAGCCCCGCCCCGTCAGTTCCGGCGCCCGAAGTTTCATGACCGCTACCCTACGCGCCCGATCTTGCGTCACGAACGCATGCAATACCGCGCGTTCACGACGCAAGATCAGCGGCTACACCGGCCAAGGCTGACTCACGTCGCCGATCAACACCTGACGCTTGAGCTTGGGCAGCAGCCGCAGGGCGTGCATCATCGCCTCGGACCGCGCCATTCGTCGTTGCGCCACCATGCTGAGGACGGCCGCCGCCGCACGATCACTGCGCGGCCATGACGCCAACCGCGCAGGCCTGCCAGCATCACCGCCTCTCGCCGTCAGCCCAGGCGGAATTGCCGGCGTTGAGCACGGCGGCCAAGATGGGTGATCGTTCGTCTCACCACCCAGCTGCGAGCACGTGCACCGCCTGTGTCCCGTGCACGCGGAATCGCCCCGCGACCACGTGCGTCCGGATCTGATGACGCGTGATGCCCAGCTGACGTAGTTGCCCCCGCGACACCACCCCGAACATTTCGACGCCAGTTCGCAGGCGTCAACGTGGGTCGCTTGCGCTGAAGTCACCCTCCGAGGGTGCCCGAATCGGGGTGGCGCGCGCTGAGGCCCTGTGGACAACCCGACCTTGGGTCATGAACGCGCGGTATGGCGCGCGTTCATGACACAACATCCGGGGCCGCGGTCAGAGGCGACGGTCGCTCAGGACGGGGAAGGCCTCGCGGGTCGCGGCGACGTCGTCGAGGTCGATGTCGAGGGTGATGGTGCGTTCGCCGCGCCCGGCTTCGGCGAGCACCTCACCGGTCGGCGAGACGATGGCCGAGTTGCCGCCCATCTCCGTACCGGCGTGCGTGCCGGCGGTGTTGCAGGCGATGACGAACACCTGGTTCTCGATGGCGCGAGCCTGCAGCAGCGTGCGCCACGCCGCGATGCGCGCAGCCGGCCAAGCGGCAGGGATGACGAACACCTGGGCGCCCGCGTCGACCTGCTTGCGGTACAACTCGGGAAAACGCAGGTCGTAGCACGTCGACAGACCAACCTTGACGTGGCCGTCGGGCGCAGCCGCACCACCCCTCGCATCGTCGGCGACACTCGCGGCGGGGGCATCGTCCACCTCGCTGGAGGTGCTCATGTCGCCGTCGAGGTTGACCCCCGCCAGTTCGGCGCCCATCGCCCATTCGCTCTGTGACGCCTCGACGCAGGCCTCGGGGTTCGCCGGGTCGCAGACGGCGCCGTCGTCGGCTGCGACTTCGGCGGCCATGGCGCCACCGGCCCTGTCACCCAGCGCCAGGTCGAGGACGATGACCTCCTCGCCGGCTTCTAGCAGTTTGGGTTCGCCGTTGCCGAAGCCAAATCGGTGGATCTTGCGGTAGGTGCCGACGAGGTCGCCGTCACGGTCGAACATCAGCGAGGTGTTCCACAGCCCGCGCCCCTCGGGGCCCTTCTCGCCGGGCTTCTCGATGATCGAGCCGGCGTGAACGAATGCGCCGACGTTCGCCGCGGCCTCTGACAACGCCCGCGCGACGGTCCCTTCGACGCTCTGCGCCTTCTCGTTCCACGCCGGGTAGTCGAAACCTCCGGCGCTCCACAGCTCCGGCAGCACGACGAGGTCGGCGCCCTTCTGCGACTCGACGAGCGACGCGACGCGTTCGATGCGCGCCCCCATCGGCTCCGAATCGGTGTAGGCAAGCTGGATGACGGCGACGCGCATGGCTACTCCTTGTCGATGCCCCCGACGGTGACGCGGCCGGATTCGGCGCGCCCGGAGGGCTGCTCGGGACGTTCGTCGTGCTCACCCTCGACCGTAGTCGACGACGATGCTTCCGTCGTGCTCGACGACATCTGACGGGCCGGTTCTTCACCCTCCGCCTGACCGGGGGACGCAGCCTGACCACCCTGACCACCCCGCGAGGCGAGGTAGGCGTTGTAGGCCTTGAGCTCAGCGTCACCGTCGCGTTCGGCACGACGCTCCGCGCGCTGACCCTCGATGCGGTCGGACCGGTACCACTGCGCGGCGACGACCATGGCGAGCAAGAATGTCGGGCCCTCACCGGAGCCCCACGTGATCGTTCCGGCGGCCTGCTGGTCGCGCAGCGGATCCGAGACGTAGTGCAGGGCGGTGAAGAACGAGGGCGCGAGCAACGTGCTACCCGTCATCATCGCGACACCGAAGAATGCGTGGAACGTGATCGTGATGAGCAGCACGAGCAGCCGCAGCGGCGCCGGCCACTTCTTGGGGCCGGGGTCGATGCCGATCAGGGCCCACGCGAACAGGTAGCCACTGACGAGGAAGTGGATGTTCATGAGGATGTGACCGGTGTGCGTGCGCAGCGCCAGCTCGAAGAACGGCGTGTAGTAGAAGACGATGAGGCTGACGAAGAACAGGGCCGAGCTGACAGCAGGGTTGGCGACGACGTTGAGGTAACGGCTGTGCACGACCGACAGCAGCACCTCGCGCGGTCCGCGTGTGCCGTCGGAGCGCTTGGGCCATGCCCGCAGCATGAGGGTGACGGGCGCGGCCATGACGAGCAGGATCGGCACCGTCATCGAGATGGCCATGTGTCCGGCCATGTGGACGCTCATCATGACGCGCCCGTAGACCCCGGCGCCGCTGTCGATCGTCACGATGAACACGAGCCAAGCGAGCACCCACAGGATCGTGCGGTGGATCGGCCAGTGGTCGCCGCGGCGGTGCAGGCGCACAGCCCAGCGCACGTACTGGACGATGGCGATGACGGCGAACGTCGTCATCAGCCACTCGATGCGCCACTGCGAGAAGAAGTTCGCGGGCGTCAGAGCGGGCGGCGCCGGGTATCCGGTGAGCGCGACGACCGGGTCGGCGCTCTCGACGACCTGCCCTGACGGCGGCGCGGAGCGCGCGAGCGCCGCAGCGAGGCCCATCGTCGCGCCCATGACGAGCGCCTCGACGAGGGCGAGCCGGGCGAACAGCGCCTTGCTCGGCCGGTCGGTCGCGTCACGTTCGAGGACGGCGACGACACGGCGTCGCTGCATGAGCCCGAGCGCACCGAGCACGACGAGGCACAGTGCCTTCGCGACGATGACGAGGCCGTAGCGCGTCGTCACGTACTGGCTGAGGTCGGGTACGCGCAGCGTCGAGGCGAGCACGCCGGAGAAAGCAACGAAGCCGACGCACCACGTCGCGACGCTCGAGTAGCGCCGCACCGACGCCGCCGCGGCCTTGCCGAGGCGGCCCCACATGACGCCGAGGGCGATGATGCCGCCCACCCAGAGCGTCACGGGGACGAGGTGCATGATGAGCGAGTCGACAGCCGTCTCGTGATCGCTCGAACCGGCGGCGTGGCCGCTCAACGCGATCGGCCACAGCGCGAGCAGACCGAGTGCCGTCATCCATGCCAGGCTCGTGCGCGAGGAGTGCCACCAGCAGGCCACCGCGATGACGAGCGCCGCGATCGCCGTCAGCATCGGGTTGCGCAGGATCTCCAGCTGCCACGTGTTGCTCCACCACTGACCCGTGTACCCGCGCGAACCGACGGGGATGCCGGCCAGGTCGCCGTAGCTGAGGTAGCTGACGACGAGGGTCGCGCCGAACCACAGGGCTGCGCTGATCGAGGCCCAGCGCCCGATGCGCGCGACCCGCATCGTCTTGTGGCCCTCGGCGACGAGGAACGCACCGAGCCCGGTGAAGCCGATGGTCGCCGCCATCGCGACGTCCGCCGCGGGCTTGAACAGAGCGATGCCCCAGCGCACGATCGCGCCGGCGTCGAGCAGCTGCTGCGGCTTGCTCGCCCCGGTGAACACGACGGCGCCGGCTGCTACGGCGACCGCGAGCGCCATCGCAGCCGCGAGCAGACGCCCGCCACCGAGCGGCCCTGTGGGGGCAGACGGGGTGGGTTTCGTGGCGCTCGAACTCATGCGCCCAGCCTACGTGGGCCCGGTGACAACCCCTCGCGCCACCCGATCCCCGCACGTCCGGCGTCGTCATGCCCGACAGGGCCCGCGCGGCCCGGCGACCCATCCATCCATCCGATCGAGCGCACCCCAATAAATTTGCTTGCATGGCACAACCAAACATATAGTTGTGCAGCCCAAGCATTCTTGGGCACTCCCTCCCCTCAAGGAACCGAAGTGACCGTCGACCTCCCCGTCGCACGCGACATCGCGACATCCTTCGTCGGGGCCGCGAAGGCGATGAGCGCGCACAAGCGCAAGTTGCCACGACCCCACCCGCACGCCGACCACGGCGCGCTGCCCCTGCTCTACGCCCTCGAGGCGGAGCCGCTGCGCGTCTCGGCCCTCGCCGACATCGTCCACTCCGACGTCTCGACGGTCAGTCGCCAGGTGAGCGCACTCACCGACGGCGGCCTCGTCACCAAGATCTGTGATCCGCAGGACGGACGCGCGCAACTCGTCACCCTGACGCCCGACGCGCGCGAACTCGTCAGCACACTGCGCGAGGATCGCGCCGCGTGGATGCAGAACCTGCTCACCGACTGGAGCACCGCGGAAGCCCGCGAGTTCCAGCACCTGCTGCTCAAGTTCACCGCATCGCTCGATGCCTACCAGGGCGGCTGCACGCCCCGCGCCGGGCAACCCACTCAACTCCGTCCCCCAGCCTGAACGTCGAAAGGCACCCTCTTGTCTGCACAGACCGCTGCGCCACCCGCGCAGCAATCGAGCTCGGCAGAGCTCTCGCACGGCCAGATCATGACGATCCTCGCGGGTCTCATGATGGGCATGTTCCTGGCCGCACTCGACCAGACGATCGTCTCCACCGCCATCCGCACCATCGGTGACGACCTGCACGGCCTCTCCGCGCAGGCCTGGGTGACGACGGCCTACCTCATCACCTCGACCATCGCGACCCCGCTGTACGGCAAGCTCTCCGACATCTTCGGCCGCCGCGGGTTCTACCTGTTCGCGATCGTCATCTTCGTCATCGGCTCGCTCGCATGTTCATTCGCGAACAGCATGTACATGCTCGCCGCGTTCCGCGCCATCCAGGGCATCGGCGCCGGTGGCCTCATGTCGCTGGCCCTCGCGATCATCGGTGACATCCTGCCGCCGCGCGAACGCGCCAAGTACCAGGGTTACTTCCTCGCCGTCTTCGCGACGAGCTCCGTCCTCGGCCCCGTCATCGGTGGCTTCTTCGCCGAGCAGGACCACATCCTCGGTCTCACCGGCTGGCGCTGGGTCTTCCTCATCAACGTGCCGATCGGCATCGTCGCCTTCCTCGTCGTCGCCCGCACCCTGCACCTCGAGCACACGCGTCAGGACCACCGCATCGACTACTGGGGCGCCGTCGCGCTCACGGTCGGCCTCGTGCCGCTGCTGATCGTCGCCGAGCAGGGACGCACGTGGGGCTGGGGTTCGGGCAAGTCGATCGCCTGCTTCGCCATCGGCATCCTCGGCCTCATCGCTTTCGTCCTCGCCGAGGCGAAGATGAAGGACGAGGCCCTCATCCCGCTGCGCATCTTCCGCCACCGTGCCGTGACGGTCACCGTCGTCGCCTCCGTCATCATCGGCATGGCGATGTTCGGCGCCATGATGATGCTGCCGCTCTACATGCAGATCGTGCACAACGCCTCCCCGATGAAGTCGGGCCTCATGATGCTGCCGCTCGTCGCCGGCATGATGACGGCCTCCATCACAGCCGGCCAGTTGACGGCTCGTACGGGTCGCGTGCGCGAGTTCCCGATCATCGGCACCGCCATCGTCACCGTCGGCATGTTCCTGCTGCACACGATCAGCGCCGACACGCCGCTGTGGCAGGTCATGGTGTTCATGGCCATCGTCGGCATCGGCCTCGGCAACTGCATGCAGGCGCTGACGCTCATCGTGCAGAACGCCGTCAGCCCCCGCGAGATCGGCATGGCCACCTCGTCCGCCACGTTCTTCCGTCAGATCGGTGGAACCGTCGGCGTCGCCATCTTCTTGTCGATGCTGTTCTCGACGGTGGGCGGCAACATCAAGACGAACCTCACCGACGAGGCGAAGACGCCCGCGTTCCAGCAGGCCCTCAAGAGTGGTCTCGCCGACAAGGAGCTCATGAAGGACGAACACGCCTACGGCATCCTGCAGAGCCTGGCGAACCCGAAGTCCGGCGGCGGCGCCCTGAACAACGTGAGCGAGGACTCCTCCGTCATCGCTCGCCTGCCGAAGGCTGTTGCTCACCCGTTCGAGGCAGGCTTCGCGCAGTCGATGGACCACGTGTTCCTGCTCGCCTCCGCTATCGCACTGCTCGGTTTCATCACCCTGCTGTTCCTGCCGAAGATCGAGTTGCGCAAGCAATCGGCGATGGCCGCGGCCGCGGCGCAGGACAAGTCGAACGCCGAGCTCGCCGCTGACGGTGGCGCGGCACGTCGCGCCGACGCCGCAGCCGACGGTGGCGTGGTCGCAGGTTCGACGCCCGCCGACGAGACGCACGATGACGTGAGCGACGCCGTCGCCGCTGCCATCGCGCGCGTCGAGGCGCGCAAGCACGGCGAGCAGGTCGATCACTCGGTCGCTCGTCACGCCTCCCACGACGAGTGACGGCTGCTCGCGACGCACGCTGAGTGATGCCCACCCCGACCTGGTCGGGGTGGGCATCACTCGTCTTCGGCGCACCCGATGTTTGAATGGGCGGTTCATCGTCGGCGCCGCACGCCGGGCCGAGGGAGGGACAGGCATGGAGCACTGGCAGCTCGATCACCCCGTATGCGGAACGTTGGAGGCCTACGCCGGGTCGGCTGACGAACTCCGTACCGTCGACCCGGGATTCAACCCGGCGCACCGGATCCCGGCCGCGACGATGACGGCACGGGCGCGTCGCCGGTGGGCGTCGAGGGGCACGGGGTCAAAGAATCTTCGACGGGTGCGCCGGTCGTCACGCCGGCCGGTGCCAGTCGCGCCCGCGGCAGCACCCGCCGCCGGGCAGGCGAGCGTCTGCCCCTCTCGCCGGGGCGAAAGGAGAAGCTGCGCACCCACCTCGGCCTCGACGATGAGTGGGCGCGCCCAGGGCTCGTGCTCATGCGTGACGGGGTGGTGTTCGCCCGCCGCCGCAGCATCGGCAACGTCAAGATCCGCCTCATGCGTTCCACACCCGACGGGCACTTCACCGAGCACACCCAGGCGACGGAAAAGCCGCGCGTCGAGGTGAGCGTCAACCCGGTGCGCGGGTACGTCATGGACGTCCAGCTGCGCGACGACGGCGGGGTCACCGCCTTCGATGCGCCGGTGGGTTCGATGGCGGCACACCGGTACGCCGCGATGGATTCGTCGCCGCTCAAGCGGGTGCTTTACCCGATCCTCGGCGGGCTCGGCAAGAGTGGATGGGCGGTCAGCGTGCTCGTCCTCGGTCCCCTCGCCGCGCGATTGCTCGCGTGGATCTTCGGCCCGATCATCGCGTGGATGGCATCACTCGTGCCGGACATCGACTGGCCCGAGATCCCATGGCCGAGCGTCTCGTGGCCCTCGGTCGACCTGCCGTCGATCCCGTGGCCCAGGCTGCCGTCGTGGACCCCACCGGGCTGGCTCGCATGGTTGCTCGAGCACCCGAAGGTGTGGGTACCCATCGTCGCGGCCGCGTTCTGGGGCGTCACCGCGAATCGCAACCGCAGACGCTCGGAGCGCAAGAAGGCCGAGTGGGCCAAGCGTCACGCCTACGCGCGCCTCGCGGCCGATCTGCACGCCCTCCACGACTCACGCACCGAGGACGCTCAGGGCGCAGCTGAGTCACTTCGTGCCACGCGAGTCCGTCAGGACTGACGCAGGTGGCACGCGTGACTCAGCCGGCCGAACGAGGGAGCGAAATCAGCCCCAGAGCAACGCCTTCGCGGGGTTCTCGAGGATCTGGCCGACGGTCGACAGATACCGCGATCCGACGTCGCCGTCGATGATGCGGTGGTCGAAGCTCAAGGACAGCTGGGCGATCTGGCGGATCACCATCTCCTGCTCGCCGCGCTCGTTCTCGACGACCCACGGCATCGGACGCACCGTGCCGATGGCGAGGATGCCGCTCTCACCGGGCTTGATGATCGGCGTGCCCGAATCGACGCCGAAGACACCGATGTTCGAGATCGTGAACGTGCCGCCGTTGAGGATGGCCGGGCTCGGCTTGCCGTGGCGTGCGATCTCGACGAGCTTCGCGATCTCACGCCCCAGGTCGCCGAGGCCGAAGCGGCCGGCGTCCTTGACGTTCGGCACGAGCAGCCCACGGTCGGTGGCCGCGGCGATGCCGAGGTTCACCTCGGAACGCATGACGATCTCGCCGTTCGCGTCGTCCCACAACGCGTTCATCATCGGCTCACGCTGCATCGCGATGAGGCACGCCTTCGCGACGACGAGCAGCGGCGTCACCTTGATGTCCTTGAGCTCGCGCATGCCCTGCAGTTCGCGGACGAACTCCATCGTGCGCGTCATGTCGACGGTGAGGAACTCCGTGACGTGCGGCGCCGTGAACGCGCTGCTCACCATGGCCTGCGCCGTCACCTTGCGTACGCCCTTGATCGGGATGCGCTCGTCGCTCAGACCGGCCGGGGCCGGAGCGGCAGCCGTCGGCTTGTCGGGGCGCACCGACGGGGCACTGGCCGCAGCCTTCGCGACGGTGTCCGCACTCGGCGCTGATGGGGCGCTCGACGCGACGCTCGGCGTCGACATCGCCGCGGGCGCGTTTGAACCCCCGGCCTTCTTCACGTCGTCCCGAGTGACGACGCCGTCGTCGCGCGAGGGTTCGACAGTATCGATGTCGACGCCCTGCTGCTTCGCGAACCCGCGCGTCGCGGGGGCGGCGAGCGTGCCGCCACCCGACGCGCCGCCACCGGCCCCACGGCCGCGACGAGCGCGGCGCGTCGAGCTCGACGGCGTCGGGCCGTAGCCGACGAGCGTCTTCTGCTGCGGCTCGTCATCCGACTCGCCGGTCTCGGCGGGCGCGACGTCGGCCGCCGTCTGCATCTCGGCCGCGACCTCGCCACCGTCAGCAGCTCCGGAAACGTCATCGGCGGCACCGGCAGCGCCACCGTCCGCAGGTGCTGTATCGCCGCCGACGTCGATCGTGACGATCGGCGTGCCGACCTCGACCGTCTCGCCCTCGGGTACGAGGATCGATGCGACCGTCCCGGCCCACGGGATGGGCAGTTCGACGAGCGACTTCGCCGTCTCGATCTCGAGGACGACCTGGTTGACGTCGACGGTGTCGCCTGCGGCGACGTGCCACGTCACGATCTCGGCCTCGACGAGCCCTTCACCGGGGTCGGGCAGGGTGAACTCTTGAATGGCCATGTTCGGCGGTACTCCTAGAAGCTGAAGGACGCGTCGACGGCGTCGAGGATGCGGTCGAGCCCGGGCAGGTATTCGCGCTCGTGGCGGCTCGGCGGGTAGGGGATGTCATAGCCGGTGACGCGTTGCACGGGCGCTTCGAGCGAATAGAAGCAGCGCTCCTGCAGGAGCGCGGCCAACTCGGCGCCCACGCCGTACGAGCGTGCGGCCTCGTGCACGATGACGGCGCGGCCCGTCTTGCGCACGGACTCGCAGATCGTCTCCTCGTCGATCGGCGACAGCGTGCGCAGGTCGATGACCTCGAGCGAGCGACCCTCCGCCTCGGCGGCCGCGGCGACGTCGAGGCACGTGCGCACCATCGGGCCGTACGCGAGCAGCGTCAGGTCGGTGCCCTCGCGCAGCACCTCGGCCTCGAACAGGCCGCGAGCGGGGCCGGCGGCGAGGTCGAGCTGGTCGGGGCTGGGCTCGTGGTAGCGGCGCTTGGGCTCGAAGAAGATGACCGGGTCGTCGCAGTCGATGGCCTGACGCATCATCCAGTACGCGTCGACGGGGCGCGAGCACACGACGACGCGCAAGCCAGCGGTGTGCGCGAAGTACGCCTCGTTCGACTCGCTGTGGTGCTCGACGGCGCCGATGCCGCCGCCGAACGGGATGCGGATGACCATGGGCAGCTTGACGGCGCCCTCGGTACGGTTGTGCACCTTGGAGACCTGGCTGACGATCTGGTCGAACGCCGGGTACACGAACCCGTCGAACTGGATCTCGACGATCGGGCGGTACCCGCGCATCGCGAGGCCGACGGCCGAACCGACGATGCCGGATTCGGCCAGCGGCGGGTCGATGACGCGCTCGCCGAACTCCTTCTTCAACCCGTCGGTCAGGCGGAAGACGCCACCGAGCTCGCCGACGTCCTCACCGATGACGACGACCTTGTCGTCGGCCGCCATCGCGTCGTGCATCGCCGCGTTGAGCGCCTTGGCAAGGGAGAGCTTCGGGGCCTTCTTGGGTTTCGCGGCCTTCTCGGCGCCGGGGGCCGTGCTCGTGGAAGCGCCGCTCATGCTGCATCGTCCTCGAAGGAGGCGAGGTAGGCCGCGAACTCGTCGCGCTGAGCGGTGAGCTGGTCGTCCATGACCGTGTAGGCGTGGTCGAACATCGCCGTCATCTCTGGGTCGGGCATCTCGAGGCACGAGCGGCGCCACTCGGCGGCGAGCTCCTTCGCCTCGGCGTCGACGTCGTCGAAGAACGCCGCGTCGGCGTGGTTCTCGCGCTCGAGCAGCGAACGCAGACGTGCGATCGGATCCTTTGCCTTCCACGCCTCGACGTGTGCCGAGTCGCGGTAGCGCGACGGGTCGTCGGACGTCGTGTGCGCGCCCATGCGGTAGGTGAACGCCTCGACGAGCGTCGGGCCGAGCCCGCTGCGCGCGTTGTCGAGGCTGCGACGGGTGACGGCGTACGTCGCGAGGACGTCGTTGCCGTCGGTGCGCACGCCGGGGAAGCCGAAGCCGTCAGCGCGCTTGTAGGGCGGGATGATGAACTGACGCGTGTTCGGCTCGCTGATCGCCCAGCCGTTGTTCTGGATGAAGAAGACCATCGGCGAGTGGTTGACGGCCGCGTAGACCATCGCCTCGTTGAAGTCGCCCTGGCTCGTGCCGCCGTCGCCGGTGAATGCCATGACGGCCGCGTCGACGTTCACGTCCCCCGTGCCGACGACACCGTCGAGGCGCAGGCCCATGGCATAGCCGACGGCGTTGAGCATCTGGTTGCCGATGACGATCGTCGAGGTGTTGAAGTTGTGCTTGCGCGGGTCGTGGCCGCCGTGCGTGACGCCGCGGTAGAGCGCGAAGACCTGGCTCGGCTGGATGCCGCGGCAGAACGCGACGCCGTGCTCGCGGTAGCCGGGGAAGCCGTAGTCCTGCTCGCGCAGCGCGTGGCCGGCGGCGACCTGGGCGGCCTCCTGGCCGAGCAGCTGCGGCCACAGGCCGAGCTCGCCCTGGCGCTGCAGGCTGTAGCCCTCGATGTCGAATCGGCGCACGAGCACCATGTCGCGGTACATCGCGCGCACCTCTTCGGCCGTGATGGCCTTGAGCGCTTCCATGTAGGGCTCATTGACGCTCGTCATCGGCGAGCGGGTGCCGTTGGGTGCGATGAGCTGCACCATGTCGGGGCCGCCGTCGGTGATGTCCGGCTTGCCGTCGAGGGCATGACCGGCCACGTGCGTCACCCCATCGAGGTGCGCTGCGTGATTGGTGCGCGAAGCGTCGGGAATCGTCATCGTTTCCTCCTTGCGCGACGTCGCCCTGAGTGCGGGGCGCGAGGCGTTCGGGGGTGACGTCACGGAGTGCGGGACGCCACCACAGGGCTTGTGACGCAGGTCACGCCACCTAGGAGACGCTACCTGGCTACCGACGAGTAATTCGCATCCGAATGACGGTTTCTTCGTCCGAGTTCACAGTGGTATCGAGGCGCGAAACCCCGTCTCACGATGTGATCGGCACCACTCGAATCTAGCCCGAAGAGACGACTCACCCCGCGTAGAAGCGCGTCACGACGTCGATGAGACGGTCGTTGGCCTCGACCTCGGCGATCGTGCAGCGCACGCCGTCACCGTCGAACGGGCGCACGACGAGACCGTTCTCGTCCGCGAAGGCAGCGAACTCGAGTGCCCGCTCGCCGAGCGGCAGCCACACGAAGTTGGCCTGCGTGTCGGGGATGTCGACGCCCGCCTCGCCCAGGGCGTCGACGACGCGTCGGCGCTCAGCGACGAGGGCGACGACGCGCTCCTGCAGTTCGTCGAACGCTGCGATGCTGGCGATGGCGGCCTTCTGCGCCATGTCACTCACGCCGAACGGGGTGGCCGCCTTGCGCAGCGCCGTCGTGATGCGCGGGCGCGCCAACGCGTAACCGACGCGCAGCCCCGCGAGGCCGTAGGCCTTCGAGAAGGTCCGCAGGACGACGACGTTGGGAAACTCGCGGTAGATGGCGAGCGCGTCCGGCGCATCGTCCGCGACGACGAACTCGAGGTAGGCCTCGTCGAGCACGACGAGCAGATCCTCCGGCAGCGACCGCAGGAACGCGCGCAACTCGTCAGCACGCACGCTCGGGCCCGTCGGATTGTTGGGTGTGCAGACGATGAGCAGCCGCGTGCGATCGGTGACGGCAGCCGCCATCGCATCGAGGTCGTGCCGCGCGTCGGCGTCGAGCGGCACCTGCACCGAGCGCGCCCCCGCGAGCGCGACGACGATCGGGTACGCCTCGAACGAGCGCCACGCGTAGACGACCTCGTCGCCCGGCTCGCACGTGATCTGGATGAGGGAGGCGAGGACGCCCACCGAGCCCGTGCCGAAGCTCACCTCGTCGGCGCTCACACCCACCCGCTGCGCCAGGGCGTGCGTCAACTCCGACGACGCCATGTCCGGGTAACGGTTCATCGTCGACGCGGCCTCGCGCACGATGTCGAGCACGGACGGCAGCGGCGGGTACGGGTTCTCGTTGCTGGAGATCTTGAACACGCTCGTGACGCCGCGCTCCGAATCCTCCGCGGCCGTGGCCGCCGGCCTGCCCGGCTTGTAACCCGGCACGGAGTCGAGGGTGGTGCGCAGACGGACGGGGGTCTCCAGCGATTCGCTCATGCTCCCAGCCTAGGCCGCGCGAGGTTTCCAGATGTTCTTCATCGTTCCCCCAGCAAGGGCACCTTTAATGACGCCGAGAATCAGATCAGGGGAGGCCACCTTGTCCATCACCAGCCCGACGCTGCTCACCCTCGTGGTGATCGGTGCCGTCATCGTGCCACTGGCGCTCGTCCTGGTGCGCCAGCGCACGAAGGCGACGTGGCAGCGCGCCGTCGGCAGTTGGGTGGCGGTCGTCGTCGCCCAGGTGCTCGCCGTCGCCTCCCTCGGGCTGTACGTCAACCGTCAGTACGGTTTCTACTCGAGCTGGGACGACGCGCTCGGCAAGACGGACAACGGCGCGGCCGCCATCGCCGCCGGTGGTGTCGACGCCAGCTCCGCCGGCAGCGGCCGCTTCGAGTCGTTCCCCATCACCACGCCGGGCGGCGGCACCGCGCAGAGCGTCGCGTGGTTGCCGCCGGGCTACCACGACAAGGCGAACGCCAACAAGCGTTACCCCGTCCTCGTCGTGCTGCCTGGCTACGCCAACACGGTCGGCTCCACCGTCGAGAACCTCAACTTCGGTCAGACGGCGAGCGCTCTGGTCGAGAAGGGGACGACCGCCCCGTTCGTCGCCGTGTTCGCGCCCTACCAGACGGTGCAGGGACGCGACACCGAGTGCACCAACATCACGCACGGCCCCCAGGAACTGACGTTCCTGACGCGGACGGTGCCCAACGCCATCCGTTCGCACCTGCGAGTCGCCAAGGAGTCGAAGCAGTGGTCGGCGCTGGGCTGGAGCACCGGCGGGTACTGCGCGGCCAAGGCGCTCTACACCCGTTCCGGTTCACCATGGGGCTCGGCAGTCTCGATGGGTGGGTACTTCGAATCGATGACGGACGGAACGACGGGCGACCTCTACCGCTCGAAGAGTGAGCGCGACCTCAACTCCCCGTCCTACCTCTACCGCCTCTACCAGATGCCCACGACGCGCATGCTCCTCGTCGCGAGCCGTGAGGACAAGGAGACCTGGACCACCTCGAAGCGCATGGCCGACCTGGCCAAGGCCGATCCGCACGTGTCGGCGATGTGGATCGCGCACGGCGGGCACAACTACAACACGTACGTCCCCCACCTGGGCGAGATGATCCAGTGGGCGTTCACCCAACCGCAGACCTGAGGCCGGCCGTCAGCGAGCGCGCCGCTCAGATCGAGGAAACATTCAGCCCTGCGGGGCAGAGTGGGTTCATGCGCACACTCGTCAAGGTCGCCATCAACGCGGCCGCCATCTGGGTGGCCGCCGCCCTGCTCGAGGGCATGACGCTCGCGGACGGGTTCACGACGAACTCGACGAAGCTGGTCACGGCACTCGTCGTCGGCGCACTCTTCGGCGTCGTCAACGCGCTCGTGCGGCCGCTCGCGAAGCTGCTCGGGCTGCCGTTCCTCGTCCTGACGCTCGGGTTGTTCATCTTCGTCATCAACGCGGCGATGCTCATGCTGACGTCGTGGCTCGCGGGTCAGCTCGGCGTCGCGTTCCACATCGACCGCTTCTGGCCGACCGCTGTCGTCGGAGCCACCATCGTGTCGGTCGTGTCATGGATCCTCGGGCTCATCATCGACCCGGATGACGAGCGCAGCGACTACCGCGTCTGAGGCTCAGGCCCAGCCCGGCTCGTCACCGTTCTCGAGGTAGACACCGCTCTCGCCGTTCTCGATCGCCGTGACGGCGCGCCGGATCACCTTGGCGGTGTAGGCCGCGACGTGGTCGTCGAGTTCGTCGAGGCCGACGAAGTGGATGCCGGCGATCTCCTTGCGCTGCAGCGCGAATTCGCCTGCCGGACGGTCGAGTTCGACGTCGAACAGGTAGAGCATCGCGTCGTCCCAGCCGCGCCACGGCGGCAGCCACGACACGACACGCAGACCTGTGATCGTCGCCGTCGCGCCGAGTTCCTCCGCGATCTCCCGCACGAGGGCGTGCGCCGGTGACTCGTACGGGTCGACGACACCGCCGGGCAGATCCCAGAACTTCTTGTACGACAACTGACACAGCATGACCCGACCCTCGGCGTCACGCACGAGCCCCTGGGTGATGGTGCGCGTGCGCGGCAGCTTCCGGTTGAGGTAGACCGCAGCCTTCGAGACAGTGTTCTCGTCGGGCAGGCCCTCGGCGTCGACCTCGGCGCGCGTCGCACGACGCAACTCGTCGGCCCCTGCAGGTGTGCCGCTCTGCGCGGCGTCGTCGACCGGCACGCTCGTCGCGGGGGCCGACTTCTCATCGCCTGAGTTCTCGAGGGCGCGGTTCTCGGGAGCCTGGTTCTCAGGGGCCCGGCTGTCGTGGGCGGGCTTGTCGGGATCGGTCATCGCTCGTCATCCCTCCGGTCGCAGGTGGGCGATCTCGTCGAGGAAGTCGTCGACTTCTTTCGGGTCGTATCCGCGCCGCAAGCCCGACGACGCGAAACGCGCCTGCGCCGGGTCGGGCAGCTCGACGCCGCGGCGCATCGCGACGACGACGGAGTCGAGATAGTCGTCGACGTCGCTCTCGTCGTAGCTCGTCGCCGTGCGCCGCAGCAGCGTGAAGTGCTTGTCGCGCACGCGATCCATCTGCTGTGAACTCCACCGCGGCGCGCCGTCACGCGCCCCAGCGAAGGCCGCCAGTTCGGCTTCCTGAGCGCGACGTGCCACGTCCTGTGGATCCTCGATCGGCGTGGTGCGTCGCCACACCGACAGCACGGTGCGCAGACCGTCGACCTGCCCGAGGTTCAGCCCGCCGCGCGCGGTGCGCCGCAGCACCATCGCATCGAGGTCGGGCAGCGGCTTGCCGGCTCTCATCGCGATGACGGCGCGACGGCGCAGGCGCTCGACGTCCTCACGTTCGTACCCGATGGTGCTCGGCGCGAAACGCGCTCCTTCGACGCAGGCGATCTGCTCGGGACTCCACGACATGCCCCCACCTTTTCACGTCCTCGCAAACCCCGCCCGTCGACGATCCGTGCTCGGTTGAGCCAAGAGCGCGAGTCGCACCCTCCGCGCGATCGGCGCAGGCGACACGGCTGCTGAGGGGCAGGCCATGTTGCCGACGAGCGAGTACGTCACGACCCACGCAGGTTCGTGCGCGCCTGGGCGTCATCGGTCTGTGCGCGGCCGGTTCCGGCGTTCTCATCGGCGCCACCGGCCTGCTCGTGCGCCGGGCCCGCAGAGCGGATCCCGAGCAGAACGAGGCGAGTGCGCCCTGCTCGGCACCGGGCGGCACCCGAACCGTCACAGCGTGAGGACGAGCTTGCCCGTCGCGCGGCGTTCCTCCATCTCGGCTATGGCCTCGCCGGCACGCTCGAGGGGGCGCACCTCGCCGAGCACGGGTGAGAGCTGACCGGAGGCGACGAGCGCCTCGATCGCCTTCCACTGCGAGGGCACCGTCTCGGGGCGCGGCATCCAGAACGCACCCCACCCGACGCCGACGACGTCGACGTTGTTGAGCAGCAGCCGGTTGACCTTCACCTCGGGAATCGCGCCGCCGGTGAACCCGATGACGAGCAGGCGGCCCTCGACGGCGAGGCTGCGCAGCGAGTCAGTGAAGCGGTCGCCGCCGACCGGGTCGACGACGATGTCGACGCCGCGGCCGTCCGTCAGCTCCATGACGGCGTCCTTGAACCCGTCGGGCGCGATGACGTCGTCCGCGCCGGCCTGGGTGGCAATCGCGCGCTTGTCGTTGCTCGAGGCGACGGCGATCACGCGCGCACCACGCGCCTTGGCGTGCTGGATCGCGGCGATGCCGATGCCGCCGGCCGCACCGTGCACGAGCACCGTCTCCCCCTCGGCCAGGCGCCCACGTCGGTCGAGGGCGAACTGCACGGTGAGGTAGTTCATGGGCAGCGCCGCACCCGTCTCGAAGCTGACGTCGTCCGGCAGGTGGAAGACGAACGGCGCGGCGACACAGACCTGCTCGGCCATCCCCCCGAAGCCGGGGAAGGCGACGACACGGTCACCCACGCTGAACCCCGACCCCTCGGGCGCCTGGGCGACGACGCCCGCCACCTCGGCCCCGAGCGTGAACGGCGGCTCGGGCTTCATCTGGTACAGCCCACGCGTCAGCAACGCGTCGGGGTAGCACAACCCGGCGGCGCGCACGTCGATGAGCACCTCGTGCGGCTTCGGCGTGGGGGCGTCGACGTCGTTGATGCGGACGGCGCCGGGCCCGTCGAGGGTGACGACCTGAACTGCGCGCATGGCTACTCCTTGGTGGGGATCTGGAAGGTGTGATCGTGAGGGGTGACGGGCTGGGGCACGTCAGGCCCGCAGTCGTGGCGGGGCACGCCGTCGTCCTGGGGGGAGAATTGCGACGGCGTGATCGCCACGCCGCTCAACGCGTCGAGCGCCGCCAGCGCATGACGGACGGTGGCGCCGGCGTCGAACTGCTCGCGCACGGCGGGGCGTGTGCCCTGGACGGCAAGATCCTCGACGTACGCGAGCCAGGCGTGGACGACGGCGGGGTGCGGCGTCGTCGAATCGGGTTCTGTGGCAAGCGAATCGAGGACGATGTCGGTGAGGCGCTCCCGCAGGGTGACAGCGACCTCGGCTCCCCCGACGTCGGCGAGGCTGCCCTCGACGAGGGCGCGATAGAGCTCGTGTCGGCGTTCGATCTGAGCGACGAACGCCTCGACCATCGCGGCGAGCGCCGCGTGGCCCGTCACGTCGTCGGGCGGGGTGACGTTGCGCAGGATGCGGCGACCCGCGGCTGCGACGACAGCCTCGTAATACGCGGTCTTCGACGGGAAATAATGGAAGAGCAACCCGCGCGAGATGCCGGCCTCCTCGGCGACGGCGTCGAGCGCGACGTCCTGGATGGGTCGCTCGGTGAGCATCTTCAGCCCGATGCCGAGCAGCTGACGGCGGCGCTCGTCCTGGGTCAGGCGCTGACGGGGTCTGGAATCTTTCTCGCTCACTCTATTGAGCATTGCTCAACAAAGGGGTTACGGTCAAGACATGGACCTCACCGTTTCGCCCCGCGCGGCCGAGATCGCCGCAGACGTCGACACCTTCGTGCGCGAGAGGATCGAGCCCGCCGAGGCCGAGATCACGCGCGACTACGCCGCGATGCGCGCTCGCGGCGAGAACTCGTTCGTCGTGCACCCGAAGATCGACGAGCTCAAGGCGCAGGCGCGCGAAGCGGGGCTGTGGAACCTGTTCCTGCCCGCCGGCGAGCACGGCGACGAGTGGGCCGCACGCTTCGGCACGCGTGGCGGCAAGGGTTTCTCCAACGTCGATTACGCCGCCATCGCGGAGAAGACGGGCCGCACGGCGCTCGCGCCGCTCATCTTCAACTGCAACGCCCCCGACACCGGCAACATGGAGGTGCTGCTCAAGTACGGCACACGCGAGCAGCAGGAGGAGTGGCTCGTGCCGCTGCTCGAGGGAAGGATTCGTTCGGCGTTCCTCATGACGGAGCCCGCGGTCGCGAGTTCGGACGCGACGAACATGGCGGCGCGTGCCGAGGTCGACGGCGACGAGATCGTCATCAACGGCCGCAAGTGGTGGAGTTCCGGTGCAGCGCACCCCGACTGCAAGGTGTTCGTCTTCATGGGTCTGACCGACCCGGACGCACCGCGTCACGCCCAGCACTCGATGGTTCTCGTGCCGGCCGACGCACCCGGTGTGACGATCGAGCGTGCGCTGCCCGTCATGGGTCAGCTCGACGAGCCGCTCGGGCACTGCGAGGTGTCGCTCGAGAACGTCCGCGTGCCGGCGTCCAACGTGCTGTCGGGGCCGGGTCAGGCGTTCGCCATCGCGCAGGGACGCCTCGGCCCGGGCCGCATCCATCACTGCATGCGCCTCATCGGGCTCGCCGAGATGGCGCTCGAACGCGCCTGCCGTCGTGGCACCGAGCGCGTCGCGTTCGGCAAGCCCCTCGTGCAGCTCGGCGGCAACCGCGAGCGCATCGCGAAGGCCCGCATCGACATCGACATGGCGCGTCTGCTCGTGCAGAACGCGGCAGCGAAGCTGGACGCCTACGGCACCGAAGGCGCGCGCGTCGACGTCAGCGCCATCAAGGCCGTCGTGCCGCAGATCGCCTGCGACGTCATCGACTTCGCCATCCAGATGCACGGCGGTGGCGGCATGAGCGACGACTTCCCCCTGACGTCCGCGTACGCGACGGCGCGTTCGCTGCGTCTCGCCGACGGCCCCGACGAGGTGCACCTCGGCATGGTCGCGCGCGCCGAGCTCAAGCCCTACCTGGCCGCCGCGAAGGGTGAGGCCAAGTGAGCCCGGCCCCCGACACTCCTGGCGCTCCCGCGGCCCCCGCCGCCCCCACGGCGGCGCCCGTCGACGACGTCGCGACGAACGCCTCCGACGTGCGCGGCGAGGATGCGTTCGACGTCGAACGCGTCGCCGCATGGCTGCGTGAGCACGCGCACCCCGACGCCGACACGAGCGGACTCGACGCGACGCCGGAGGTCAAGCAGTTCACCGGCGGCGCGAGCAACCTGACGTATCTGCTGCGTTACCCGACCCGTGACCTCATCCTGCGTCGTCCGCCGGCGGGCACGAAGGCGAAGGGCGCGCACGACATGCGCCGCGAGCACGACATCCAACGCGCGCTGGCGCCCGTGTTCCCCGCCGTCGCGCCGATGATCGCGTTCTGCGACGACGCCGGCGTCATCGGCAGCGACTTCTACGTCATGGAGCGCCTCGACGGCATCATCCTGCGCAAGAACATTCCCGCTGAGCTGGGTCTCGGCGAGGCCGAGGTGCGGGCGCTGTGCACCGCCGCGATCGACCAGCTCGTCGCGTTGCACTCGATCGACGTCGCCGGCACCGAGCTGGAGCGCTTCGGCAAGGGCGAGGGGTACGTCAAGCGGCAGGTCGACGGATGGTCGGCGCGCTACCGCAAGGCACGTACGCACGGTGTGCGTCACGGCACCGGATCGTTCGAGAAGGTGATGGCCTGGCTCGACGAGCACCAGCCACACGACGTCGGAAACTGCCTGATCCACAACGATTTCCGCTTCGACAACCTCGTCCTCGCGCACGACGACCCGACGCGCGTCATCGGTGTCCTCGACTGGGAGATGGCGACGCTCGGCGACCCGCTCATGGATCTCGGCGGCGCCCTCGCGTACTGGGTGCAGGCCGACGACGACCGCATCATGCGCGGCTCACGCCGTCAGCCCACGCACGCGCCCGGCATGCTCACGCGCGACGAGGTGTGGCAGTACTACGCGCACGCGTCAGGGCGTGCGATCAGCCCCAAGGATCAGCTGTTCTACGAGATCTTCGGCCTGTTCCGACTCGCCGTCATCGCCCAGCAGATCTACTACCGGTATGCGAACGGTCAGACGAGCAACCCCGCGTTCAAGCAGTTTCGCGGCTTGGTGATCTACCTCGAATGGCGCTGCCGGCGCCTCATGCGACGCGCGGGACGGCTGTCGTGAGCGTCATCCACCTCGTGCGGCACGGGCAGGCCGGGCCCTCGCGCGCGGTATACGACCAGCTGTCGGAGCTCGGCGAACGTCAGGCACGCCTCGCCGGCGAGGGGTTGGCGGCGCGCGGCGTGACGCCCGACGTCCTCGTCACGGGCACGATGCGGCGTCAGCAACTCACCGGGTCGCGACTGTGGGAAGCCGCCGGGTGGGAGTCGGACGTCAGCACGGATGCGGGGTGGAACGAGTACGACCACGACGCGATCATCGAGGCGTACAAGCCCGCGTACCGCAACCACGCCGTCATGCGCGCCGACCTCGCGCGTCACCGTCACCCGCGCAAGGCGTTTCAGGAGATGTTCGTCGCGGCCGCATCGCGTTGGGCGAGTGGCGACTTCGACGACGACTATCCCGAGACGTTCTCGCAGTTCCGCGACCGCGTCGCGCTCGCGCTCGGGCGCGTGACCTCACGCCTCGAGTCGGGGCGCAGCGCCGTCGTCGTCAGCTCCGGCGGGCCGATCGCGTGGGTCGCCGCGGGGCTGCTGACGGCGCCGTCACCGGCATCGACGCTGCCCGCGGCGTTGCCTGACGGTGCGGCGACGGTGTGGCGGCGCCTCAACGAGGTGACCGTCAACACGGGCGTGACGACGGTGCTTGCCGGGTCGGCGCTCACCGCAGTGAGCCTCAACGACCACGCTCATCTCGGCGGGGATCGTTCGCTCATCACGTATCGGTGAGCCCTCGCCGCGGGGCGCTGCGGATGTCGGCTGCGGCCGCGGCGTCCTTGATGCCCGAGATGCCCTGGGCCGGCGCACAGCCGCGTCTCATCGTTCTCGGCGGGTGGGGCGCCTAGGCTGAGGTCATGCGCGTACTCGTTGCCGGTGGTGCCGGCTACATCGGATCCCACACCGTCCTTGCCCTGATCGAGGCGGGGCACGAACCCGTCATCGCCGACAACTTCTCGAACTCGAGCCCGGCCGTGCTGCCGCGCCTGGAGAAGATCGCCGGCCGCTCGATCGACTTGCACGAGATCGACCTGACGGACGCTGCCGCGACGAGTGCCCTCGTCGCCTCGGTGAAGCCGGACGCCGTCATCCACTTCGCGGGGTACAAGGCCGTCGGTGAGAGCGTGGAGAAGCCGCTCATGTACTACACGAACAACCTCGACTCGACGTTCTCGCTGCTGTCGGCGATGACGGCGCACGGCGTCGAGAAGTTCGTGTTCTCGTCGTCGGCGACGGTGTACGGGCCCGACGCGCCGCTGCCGTACAGCGAGACGTACGAGCCGCTGCGCGCCACGAACCCGTACGGCTGGACGAAGGCGATGATCGAGCAGATCGTCACCGACGTCGCCGCTGCGTCGCCCGGTTTCAAGGCCGCGCTGCTGCGTTATTTCAACCCGATCGGCGCGCACTCGTCGGGGCTGATCGGTGAGGATCCGAGCGGCATCCCGAACAACCTCATGCCGTACATCGCGCAGGTCGCCGTCGGGCGCCGCGAGAAGCTCGGGGTCTTCGGCGACGACTACGACACGAAGGACGGCACCGGCGAGCGCGACTACATCCACGTCGTCGATCTCGCGGCAGGGCACGTCGCGGCGCTGGATCATCTTGACGCCATGGACGATTCGGCGCGCGCGTTCAACCTCGGCACGGGTGAGGGCACGAGCGTGTTCGAGTTGCTGCACGCGTTCGAGCGGGCGTGCGGCCGCGAACTGCCCTACGAGGTCGGGCCGCGACGTGCGGGCGACCTGCCGACGACGTTCGCCGACCCCACGCGCGCTCGCGAAGAACTCGGTTGGAAGGCCCAGAAGACCATCGACGACATGTGCACCGACACGTGGCGCTGGCAGTCGGCCAACCCGAACGGCTTCGGGGGCTGAGCCGACGCCGTTCGGAAACCGCATGGCACGGTCTCTCGAGTCCGTGCCCCGCATGTTCAGGCTTCGGCGAGGCGCCGAACCACGCCCCGTCCTATGCCCCCGGCCCCGGCCCCGGCCCCGGCCCCGATGATGGAAGCAGACGTGCGACCCACGACGAGGAGACTGGCATGACCGAGCCGACGCGCGAGTCGCGACGCGAGAACCCGAGCTGGGCGGAGTGGGTGAGCGAGGATCCGACGCGTTCGCAGTGGTACGTCGACCGCATCCGCGCCATGGCGGCGCGCGGCGACGACCTCGGTGGCGAGGCGCGGCTCGTCAACGCGCTCGTCACGCCCGGCTCACGCATTCTCGACGCGGGTTGCGGGCCGGGACGTGTGGCCGCCGCGTTGAGTGCCCTCGGGCATGACGTCGTCGGCGTCGACCTCGACCCCGTCCTCATCGCCGCCGCACGCGAGGACCACCCGTCGCTGCGTTTCGAGGTGGTCGACCTCGCACGGCTGTCCCTCGACGATCTCGACGTCACGCCGTTGGACGCGATCGTCTGCGCGGGCAACGTCATGCCGTTCATGCCGGACGACGCACGCCGCGACGGCCTGGCCGCGATGCGTCAGTGCGTGCGTGACGGCGGGCGCCTCGCCGTCGGCTTCGGCGCGGGCCGCGGCTACACGTTCGAGCAGTTCTTCGACGACGCCGACGCCGCCGGCTGGCGCCTCGACGCGCGCTTCTCGACGTGGGAGATGCGCTCCCCCGCGCATGACGACGGCTTCGTCGTCGCGGTCTTCACCGCTGTCGCGCCGAGGTGAGGTTACGCGCCTCGTGATGCCCCACCCATGCGTGGGATCGCTCGAGTGAGGAAGGGCGACGTCGGGGATGCCCCACTCGTGCGTCGTGCCGCATCATGGGGGCGGGCACCTGCCAGGGAAGGGGCGGCATGGGCAAGCCACCGATCGAGCTGCGCGCGACGTATCTGTCGACGGAGGAGGCGGACCACCTCATGTCGCACCTCGTCGGCGCGACACCCTGGCGGACGTCGTCGCTCACCATGTACGGCCGCACGATCGCGATGCCACGCCTCATCGCCTGGTACGCCGACGCGCCGTACACCTTCTCCGGCTCGACACAGCCGCCGAACGCGTGGACGCCCAAGCTTGCCGCGCTGCGGGAGCGTCTGGCCGCCGACACCGGAGCGCCCTACAACTCGGTGCTGCTCAACCTCTACCGCGACGGCCAGGACTCCATCTCCTGGCACAGCGATGACGAAGCCGAGTTGGGCCCTGCGCCCACCATCGCAAGTGTCTCGCTCGGCGCCACGCGCGACTTCGTCATGCGCCGCAAGGACGATCACACCGTGAAGGAGACGCTCGCACTCACGCACGGGAGCCTCGTCGTCATGCGCGACGACTCGCAGAGCGCCTGGCAGCACGCCGTTCCGAACGCACGCGAGTGACCGAACCCCGCATCAACCTGACGTTCCGTTGGTTCGAGCCCCGCCCGGAACATCCCTGACGCTCCTGCAGGATCGAGCGAATGTGGAGGTAAATCGCCGATGGGGCAGGTTCGAGAGGGCCCCGAGCGTCACATCTTCTCGGGCGTCTCGATGCCCAGCAGCGACAATCCGTCGACGAGGACGCCCAGCGTCAGTTCGCACAACGCCAGACGCGACGCACGGACGTCGTCGTCATCAGCCTTGAGCACCGGGCACTTCTCGTAGAACGCCGTGAACGTCGTCGCCAGTTCGAACAGGTAACCGGCGAGGCGATGCGGCTCCAACGACTCGCCGACGGCAGCCACGACGGCGCCGTAGTCGAGCAGTTTCAACGCGAGGGCGCGTTCGGCGTCCTCGCCCAGCGTGATCTCCGCCGCCGGCGAGTACCCCGCCTCGGCGGCACGCGCGAGTATCGAGCGAATGCGCGTCGCCGCGTACTGGAGGTAGGGGCCGGTGTTGCCCGTCAACGCCAGCATGCGGTCGAAGTCGAAGATGTACTCCGAGTCGTGCGAGACCGACAGGTCGGCGTACTTCACCGCGCCGATGCCGACCTGACGCGCGACGACGGCGCGCTCCTCGTCGCTCATCTCCGCCTTCGACTCGCTGACGACGCCCGCGGCGCGGTCGACGGCCTCGCCGAGCAGGTCCATGAGCAGCACCGAGTCGCCCGAGCGCGTCTTGAACATCTTGCCGTCCTTGCCGAGCACCGACCCGATCTGCACGTGGATCGGCGTCGACTCGGGGCGGATGTAGCCGGCCTTGTCGGCGGCGGCCCACGTCATGCGGAAGTGCAAGTTCTGCGGCGCGCCGACGACGTACACCATCCGATCGCCCTGGAGGTCGAACGAGCGGTGACGCACCGTCGCGAGGTCGGTCGTCGCGTAGCCGTACCCGCCGTCGGACTTGCGGATGATGAGCGGCACCGGCGCATCGTCGCGCCCGGTGAACTCGTCCTGGAAGATGCACAGCGCCCCGTCGGAGACGACGGCGATGCCACGCGACTCGAGGTCGTCGCAGATGCCCGCGAGCTCGTCGTTGTACGTCGACTCACCAGCGAGGTCGGCGTCGGTCAACGTCACGCCGAGCAACCCGTAGACCTTGTTGAAGTACGCCTTCGAGCGCTCCATCAGCTTGTTCCAGTGCGCGAGCGTCTCGGGGTCACCGCCCTGCAGCAACGTCACGCGCTTGCGGGCCCGCGTGTTGAAGTCACCCTTCGAACCGGCGGGCTCGGCCTTCTCGGCCGTGTCGAACTTGGTGCGCGCCGCCTGGTAGAACGCGTTCGGGTCGCTCTCGAGCAGCGCCGCCTCCGGCGAATCCTCGCCCACCTCGAGAAGGTGCTCGATGAGCATCCCGAAGGGCGTGCCCCAGTCGCCGACGTGGTTCTGCCGGATGACGGTGTGCCCGAGCCGCTCGAGCACACGCGCCAGCGAATCCCCGACGACGGTGGTGCGCAGGTGCCCGACGTGCATCTCCTTCGCGACGTTCGGCGAGGAGTAGTCGATCGGGATGATCTCGGTCTTCGCTGCCGGCGCGACGCCGAGCGAGCCGTCCGCGAGGATCGTCGACGCCTGCGCCGCGACCCAATCCGTCGACAGCGTGATGTTGAGGAAGCCGGGCCCGGCGATCTCGACGTCGTCGACGAGTGCCATGACCTCGTCGTCCGCGCGCAGCGCCTCGACGATCGCAGACGCCACCTCGCGCGGGTTCTTGCCGACCTTCTTCGCGAGTGCCATCGCCGCGTTGACCTGCACGTCGGCGCTCGTCTGCTTCTTGTTCGCAGGACGGATGACGGGGTCGGCGTCGCGCCACTCGTCACCGAGGGCCGAGGCGATCGCGTTGCTCAGATGACCGGTCAGTGCGGAGATGGCGTCCATGACGTCAAGATTAGTGGCGCGCGCAAATTCCTTTCCGCACGCCGGCAGCGCGCGGCCCGAACGACGCAAACGATCATGCCGGGGCACCCACCGCTCGACTCCCTCGGCGACGAAGGGCACGATGACGGCGCCCGACACGTCTGAACGGTGAAGGCCACCTGCAACACTGGGGGCACAACCAACTTCTCTGAGAGGAAACCATGACGAAGCTCCGCACGTCCGCCCTCGCCCTCGTCCTCGCGGCCGGCACGGCAGCCGGTGTCACCGGCTGCTCGAGCAAGGAGGCTCCGAAGGCCAAGGACGCCTGGAACAAGGCCCAGGACACCGCCGGCGCCTACAAGAGCCTCGAGCTCAAGGGCGAAGGCACCTCGGACGGCAAGCCGGCCACGATGACGGCCAAGGGCGACGTCAACGGCGGCAAGCTCGAGATGAGCGGCAAGATCGGCGACGGCACGATGGACCTCATCACGGTTGACTCCAAGAACTACATGAAGGCCAACAAGGCCTTCTTCACGCAGACGAGTTCGGGTTCGCCCGCGGCATCCAACACGGACAAGATCGCCGACAAGTGGCTCGAGATGCCGGCGGACGGTTCGTCCAACACCGGGTTCAAGGAACTCATCGACAACATCAAGAACGACTCCTCGGAGCCGAACAAGAAGCTGCTCTCCGACAAGGCCACCGTGTCGGAGGACAAGATCGACGGCAAGGATGCCTGGAAGATCCAGAGTGAGGACAAGAAGGTCACCGCGTGGGTGTCGCAAGAGGATCGCCGCGACATCCTCAAGACCGAGGGCTTCGACAGCGCCTCCGTCGCCTCCACGTCGGGCTCGTCGGCGAAGTCCGATGAGTCGATGAAGACGGTGACGTTCCTGTCGCACGACAAGGATTACGGCATCAAGGCACCGAGCGGTGCCACGTCCATCACGGACGCAATGGGCAGCTGAGCTGTTCCTCCACCTCCCTGACAGGACGACCGCGTTGCCCACGTCCCGCACGCTCAGCACCATCGCCGTGACGGCGGTGGTGCTGAGCGGCTGCACGATGGGGCATGACGCGGGGCAGCCCGCGTCGGGTCCGGTGAAGGGCCCGTCGGGGAGCTCGACGGCACCAGGCACCGCATCGATGAGCGCCTCGGCCCCTGCGGAACAGCCGAGCGCGAAGGATGTCTGGTCGCGCACCCAACAGTCGGTGTGCGGTTACACCTCCCTGTCGTTGACAGGAACGGACAGCGCGGACGGCTCCGGCCCCAGGGCCACCTTCCTCGGCGAGCTGGACGGCGAGCCGTCGGAGATGTCCTACGAGGGTGACGAGGTGGGCCACGTGACGATGCGTCGCATCTCCCATGACGTCTACCTCAAGGGCGATCGCACGTACTGGGATTCCGTCGACAAGGACGACCCGTCCCTCCAGGGCTCGAGCCCACCGGCGAACCGGTGGATCAAGGTGCCCGAAAGCGCCTTCGCCCAGAAGGACCTGTCCGACCTCAGCGCCAAGTCGTACATCGAGGCCATGGGCGACACCACCGACGCCAAGTGGGGTCACCTCGGCGACGGCACCCTGACGCCCGAGACGCTCGACGGCAGGCCGGCGTACAAGATCGTCAGCGCTGACGGAGACACTCGCGCCTGGGTGACCACCGACGACACGCACGACCTCCTCAAGGTCGTCGACGAGGCCGCGGGCACGGACGACCTGGGCACGGCGACGTTCTCACGCTGGAACGAGAAGATCGCGGTGCCGCGCCCCGTCGGCGCTCTCGACGGTGGGGAGATGGCGCCGGACCCGTCACCGTCCGGCGAGGCCACGACCTGACGCGTGGCCGGCCGCCGGTTCGGGCGCCGCGTGAGGCACGACACGCCTACGTCAGGACCATGGTCCCCACGGATTGCGGAACTCACCCCGTAGCGTGGTTGTGAAAGTCTTCACATTCGTCTCGTCGAGGGGTCACTCATGGATGCCTTGGAGCTGGCGAGATGGCAGTTCGCCATCACGACGGTCTACCACTTCCTGTTCGTGCCGATCACGATCGGCTTGTCTGCCGTCGTCGCCGGTTACCACACCGCATGGTTGCGCACGGGTAACACGCAGCATCTGAGGGTCGCGAAGTTCCTCGGCAAGCTGTTCACGATCAACTTCGCGCTCGGTCTCGTCACCGGCATCGTGCAGGAGTTCCAGTTCGGCATGAACTGGAGCGACTACTCGCGTTTCGTCGGCGACATCTTCGGCGCGCCGCTCGCGATCGAGGCGCTGCTCGCGTTCTTCCTCGAGTCGACGTTCCTCGGTCTGTGGATCTTCGGCTGGGGCCGACTGCCCAAGAAGCTGCACGCCGCGACGATCTGGATCGTCCACATCGGCACGGTGCTGTCGGCGTACTTCATCCTCGCCGCGAACTCGTTCATGCAGAACCCCGTCGGTTACAAGTACAACCCGACGACGCACCGCGCGGAGCTCACCGACTTCGTCGCCGTCCTGACGAACAAGGTCCAGCTCGTCACGTTCCCGCACGTCATCGCGAGCTCGTACATGGTCGGTGGCGCCGTCGTCATGGGCGTCATGCTGTGGAATCTGCGCAAGCGCACTCTTGCTGCCGAAGCAATCAAGGGTGAAACTCTCGAAGGCCGTTCCGACGGTTCGACGGGCGCGACGAAGTTGGCGTCGACCTCCGACGACCTCACGATGTACCGCAAGGGCTCGCGCGTCGGCGCGATCGTCCTGCTCGTCTCGAGCCTGTTCGTCGTCATCACCGGCGACCTGCAGGGCAAGGTCATGACCGAGGTGCAGCCGATGAAGATGGCTGCCGCCGAGGCGTTGTACGAGACGCAGGAGAAGGACGCGCCGTTCTCGATCTTCACCGTCGGTACGCGTGACGGCAAGCAGGAGAAGTTCGCGGTCACCGTGCCCAACCTGCTGTCGTTCCTCGCGACGGGTGACTTCCACGGCAAGGTCGAGGGCATCAACAACCTCGAGGAATCCCAGAGGGCCAAGTACAGCGGCAACGAGCTGACGGCGGCGGACACGTACGCGCCTAACATCATGTGGTCGTACTGGAGCTTCCGCTGGATGATGGGTTGGGGCGCGATCTCCATGCTCATCGCCTGCTGGGTGCTGTGGCTGACCCGCAAGGGCCGCAACGCGACGAACCGCTGGATGGGACCGGCCGCCCTCGTCGGCGCGCTGTCGCCGGTCGCGGCGATGAGCATCGGCTGGATCTTCACCGAGATCGGCCGTCAGCCGTGGATCGTCAACGGCCTCATGACGACGAAGCAGGGCGTCAGTCCGAGCGTCACCTCGGGTGAGGTGCTGACGTCGATGATCGTCTTCACACTGCTGTACGGCGCACTCGCCGTCGTCGAGGTGAAGCTGTTCATGGACTACATGAAGAAGGGCGCCGAGCCCGTCGCCTCCGACGGTGAGGATCTGCCCGGTGGTCACGACGATGGCCACGGCTCCGCCGGTTCCGACGATGACGAACTCGCGTTCGCGTACTGATAGGCGAGGTTGAACGATGGAACTCACCACTTTCTGGTTCATCATCATCGGCGTGCTCTGGACGGGTTACTTCGTCCTCGAGGGCTTCGACTTCGGTGTTGGCATGCTGCTTCCCGTGCTCGGCAAGGGCAAGGCGGAGGCGACGGGCGTCACCGACCCGGTCACCGACCACATCGGCGAGAACGAGCGACGCCGCCGCGTCATGCTCAATACGATCGGCCCGGTCTGGGACGGCAACGAGGTGTGGGTGCTCACTGCTGGTGGCGCGACCTTCGCCGCGTTCCCGAACTGGTACGCGACGCTGTTCTCGGGCGCCTACCTGCCGCTGCTGCTCATCCTCGTCGCACTCATCGTGCGCAACATGGGCTTCGAGTACCGCCACAAGCGTGACTCGGACGGCTGGCGCCGCGGCTGGGACGCCGCCATCGTGTTCGGTTCGTTCCTGCCGGCGATCCTCTGGGGCGTCGCGCTGACGAACATCGTCCACGGCCTGCCGATCAACCAGGACATGGAGTACACGGGCAACCTGCTCACCATGCTCAACCCGGTGTCGCTGCTCGGCGGCGTCACGACGATGCTCGTGTTCATGACGCACGGCTGCTTCTTCGTCGCGCTCAAGACCGACGGCGCCATCCGTCACGACGCTCGCGCGCTCGGCACGAAGATCGGCCTCGCGGCCGCCGTCGCCGCCGTCGTCCTGCTGCTGTGGCTGGGCATCGAAGGCGGGTCGGTGTGGTCGTGGATCACGACCGTCGCACTCGCCGTCATCTTCCTCACCGGGCTGTTCTTCAACATGCGCGGCAAGGAGGGCCTGGCGTTCCTGTGCACGTTCGTCGCGATCGCCCTGTTCGTGCTGACGTACTTCCTCATGCTGTTCCCGAACGTCATGCCGAGCTCGACGAACCCGGCGTGGTCGCTGACGACGACGAACGCGGCGAGCTCGCACCACACGCTCGTCATCATGACGTGGGTCGCGCTGATCTTCACCCCGATCGTCCTCATCTATCAGAGCTGGACGTACTGGGTGTTCCGCAAGCGCATCACGACGCGTCACATCCCCAAGGCGGTCGACCCGAGCCGCCCCGACCCGATCAAGGTCCACTGACGACTCACGTCAGGCCACGATCGCCCCATGACTTCGCTGTGAGCGAAGGTGCAACAGCAAGCGCCACCACCCCGAGCGGGATGGTGGCGCTTGCTGCGTCGTCCGCCATGGACCGACGAGTGCATGGGATCAACAAGAACGAAGCGAAAGAGCTCGTGCCGTCGTTCTCGCGACGCTCCCGTATCATCCTGACCCCGTGACCACGACACCCACCGCGCCTGCGGCCGCTGAGCGCCACGCCCGCGGTTTCTGGCTGCTTGCTGCGGCGTTTCCCATCCTCATGGCCTACTCGACCGTGCCGACGCCGATCTATCCGCTCTACCAACACCACGATCACTTCCCCACCGTGATGATCACCGCCATCTTCGCGGCCTACGGGCTGGGCGTCATGGCAAGCCTCTACCTCGCGGGCCACCTGAGCGACCAGTTCGGGCGACGCCGCATGATCGCGATCGCCACCGCCGTCTCCCTGGTGAGCGCCGCGATCTTCATCGGTTCGCCGTCCGTGCCGGCGCTGTTGGTCGCCCGGCTGCTGTGTGGTGTGGGGATCGGCATACTGACTCCGGCAGCAACGGCGATGCTCGGTGAATTGCGGCGCGTTCATCGCCCGCACGAGCCGAGCAGTTTCGCCTCGACGGTGGCCTCGAGCGTGAACACTGGCGGGCTGGCCCTCGGCCCCCTCGTCGGTGGAGTCCTCGTGCAGTGGGCCCCGGCCCCCTTGAGGACGCCCTACGTGGTCTTCTTCGTCCTGCTCGCCGGGGTGGGCCTCGCGCTCACGTTGGTTCCCGAGACCAACCCGGCAACACCGGCGAACGAGCGCCCGAGGTATCGACCGCAGCGCGCCGTCGTCCGACCAGGTCATGAAGCCCGTTTTCGCTCAGCGCAGGTCGTGGCCGGCGCGGCCTTCGCTGCACTGGGCATCCTGACGTCGATGACGGGGACGTTCCTGGCGCACGTCGCACATCGCTCGTCTCCGCTCGTGTGCGGCGTGGTCGTCTTCCTCGCCATGGGGGCATCTGCCCTGGCCCAGGTCGCCCTTCCGATCCCCAACCCGCGAACGAAGATCGCGTGCGGCGTCCTGTTCGCCGTCGCCGGCCTCGGGTGCGTCGCGGCGTCCGCACTCACCCACCCCTTCGTCCTGTACGCAGGCGGCGCGGTCATGGCGGGGGCCGGGATCGGCCTGCTCTTCCAAAGTGCTGTCGCCGTCGGTTCCGCGGTCAGCGAGGCCGGACACACCGGGGGAAGCGTGGCTGGTGTCTTCCTGGCCGCCTACATCGGCATCACGATCCCCGTCGTGCTGGCGGGGTTGCTCACGACACGCCTGTCCATCAGCGCGAGCCTGGCTCTCTTCTGCGCGCTCACCTCGCTGGTCGTCCTCGTCGCGAGCATCCCCATGATGCGCGGGGCATCGGACTGAGCCCGTTCATCTCGCACGACGAGGCGCCACGCCACGTGAGAGCCGAGCCCAATCGGCCCTTCGCCGGCCGCCCGTGAACACCGAAGGCGCCTGGACCCCATGGGGATCCAGGCGCCTTCAGCATGTTCGCGCGTGGCGCCGCCAGGCTCAGCTCAGGCGCTCGAGCAGCTTCTTGGCGAGCGCCTCGGACGATGCCGGGTTCTGACCCGTCAGCAGGTCACCGTCGACGACGGTGAACGGCTGCCAGGCGGGGCCGGTCGAGACGTCGGCGCCGAGTTCGCGCAGCCGGTCCTCCAGCAACCACTTGGCCTTGTCAGCCTTGCCGGCGGCCTTCTCCTCCTCATTGGAGAAGCCGGTGATCTTGCGTCCGGCGACGACGGGCTCGCCCGCCGACGTCCGCGCCGGGAGCAGCGCTGCCGGGCCGTGGCACACGATCGCGACAGGCTTGCTGCCCTTGAGCGCGTCCGCGATGAGCTTGCCGGACGTGGCGTCCTGCGCAAGGTCTTCCATCGGGCCGTGCCCACCCGGGTAGAACACCGCGTCATAGTCGCCGAGGACGACGTCCTCGAGCTTCATGGGGTGCTGCAGGCCGTCGATCGCGTCGAGGTCAGGACGCACGTCAGCGCCGCCGTTCGCGTCGGGGGCGAGGCTGACCTCATCGGCCACCGGCGTCACACCGCCGGGCGTGGCGAACGTGACCGAGTGACCTGCCCCGGTGATCAGACGGTAGGGGGTGAGAAGTTCTTCCGCCCAGTAACCCGTCGGGACGCTCGAGCCGTCGGCCAGGGTCCAGGAGCGGGCGCCGGTGACGACGAAGAGAACGTTGGACATGTCAATCTCCTTGGTGATTCAGTGAGCGGCGTCCGCATCGGGGCGAGTCGTCACTCGTGGTAGGTGAGGCACTCCTCGATCGGCCAGCCGAGCTGCTGCCACATCGGCAGCTTGTTCCACTCCTTGACGAATTCGACGAGCTTGTCGTCTTCGACGCGGAACAGGGCGCATGTGTACTCGTGCGCGAGGTCGAGGTTGGCCTTCTCGGTCTACGTGAGCTGCGTGGTGTCCGACATTGGGGTCTCCTTCGCTTGGGTGCGAAACGGTGAGATCAGCGACGCGAGCCGCGTCGGGGGAAGCCGGCCGCCGACAGCGCCGCAGCGATGAGGGCGGGCTGGCCGAACAGGCGGACGAGGCGCTTGGTGTCGGTGTCGAGGCCGAAGGCGTCGTGCCGCTCCGCGTACTGGCTGATGTTGCCGGGGAAGATCGCGGCGTAGAAGGCGGCGAGCGCCACCCCCACCGCAGCGCGACGCTGCGGCAGGGTGAGCATCGCCGCACCGAACGCGACCTCGACGACACCGGAGGCGAGGACGACGACGTCCTTGTCCATCGGGAACCAGTCCGGCACCTGCGCCTGGAAGTCCTTGCGGGCGAACGTCAGGTGCGAGACACCGGCGAACGACATGAAGGCTCCGAGGCCGAGACGGGCCACCTCCTGCCCACGGGTCGCAGGCGGGGCCGGCTCGGCGAGTGACCGGACGGACTCGATCAGTCGGGTGAAACGAGTCATGGTTGTTCCCTCCTCGCGTCGCGGGTCACGACGCATCGATCACTTGGCGACGCGGACGAGCTTCGTGTTGGCGAATTCGCCGAAGCCCCAGCGTCCGAGCTCACGCCCGTAACCGGAGCGGCGCACGCCACCGAATGGCAGGCCGGCCTTCGTCGTGCCGTGCTCGTTGACATAGGCCATGCCGACCTCGAGGCGTCGGGCGATCTGCTCCGCCTTGTCGGTGTCCTTGCCCCAGACGGAGCCGGACAGGCCGAAGGAGGAGTCGTTGGCGAGCTCGACGGCTTCGTCGATCGAGTCGTAGGAGTAGACGACGGCGACGGGGCCGAAGATCTCCTCCTTGAAGGCGTCCATCTCACGCGTGACACCGGTGAGCACGGCGGGGGCCATCCAGGCGCCGTCCTGCTCGAGCGCCGTGCCACCCGTGCGCAGGGTCGCACCCTGCTCGACGGCGCGCTCGACCTGGGCGATCGCGTCGTCGCGAGCCTCGACCGACGAAAGCGGGCCCATGTCCGTGCCCTCGTCGTCCGGGTTGCCGACCTTCATGCCCTCGACGGTGGCGACAACGCCGTTGACGAAGTCGTCGAACATCGTCGACGGAACGAAGATGCGCTTCGGGGAGTTGCAGGCCTGCCCGGCGTTGCTCATGCGCGCGGTGGCGACGGCCTTCGCCGTCTCGGCGACGTCGACGTCGTCGAGGACGATGAGCGCGTCCGAGCCACCGAGTTCGAGGACGCTCTTCTTGAGGTTCTGCGACGCGGTCTCGGCGACGGCCTTGCCGGCGCCCTCGCTACCGGTCAGGGAGACGCCGCGCACGCGCGGGTCCTCGATGATCGACGTGATCTGCTCGTTGCTGACGAACAGGTTGATGTAGGCATCCTGCGGCACACCCGCGGCGTGGAGGATCTCCTCGATCAGTTCGGCCGTGCGCGCGCAGATCGAGGCGTGCTTGAGCAGGATCGTGTTGCCGAGCATGAGGTTCGGCGCGACGAACCGCGCGACCTGGTAGTGCGGGAAGTTCCAGGGCATGACGCCCATGAGCACACCGATCGGGTCGGTGACGACGAGCGACTTCGCGTCGTCGCCGATGTTCAGCTGCTCCTCGACGAGCAGCTCCTCACCGTGCTCGGAGTACCAGCGGAAGATCGACGACGCGAGCGCGACCTCACCCTGCGCCTGCGCGAGCGGCTTGCCCATCTCGGCGCCGATGACACGGGCGAGCTCGTCGGCGCGCTCGTCGTAGATGTCGGCGACCTTGGCGAGGACGGCGGCGCGCTCGGACGCGTCCGTCGTGCGCCACGTGCCGAACGCGGCGTCGGCGCGCTCGATGGCGCGGGTGACGTCAGCATCCGTCGCGGAGTTGTACTCCTTCTCGACGACGCCGGTGGCGGGGTTCTCGGTGCGGTAGGCCATGAGGTCTCTCCTTCAGATCGATGAGCTCTCTCATCGATCACAACACCACCGGCCCCCAGAAGCATTCCTGCACGCAGTTTTTCACCTCGAGGGGTGAAGAAACGCGCCCGCGTGTGCGGCCCGGCCAGCCCGGCGCCGGGTGCAGCGCAGGCGCCCCCGGGGCGCAGGTGGATCAAGCGTCCGCGAGCGCCCGACGGTGGTTCGTGCGGTGACGTTCGAGCCAGTTCATCGCGGGCGTGACGGTGGAGCCGTGCACGACGACGCTGACGATGATGGCGAGGGCGATCGTCGACCACAGCCAGTCGCTGCCCGCGAAGTCGGCGTGCCCCGTCGCGTACGCGATGTAGAAGATCGAACCGATGCCTCGCACGCCGTAGAACGACGTGATCCAGCGCTCCCCCGTCGTCAGGCCGACGGCCTTCGCGGTGTCGTTGCGCCGCCCGAGCAGCGACAGCCACGCCCCGCCGGGCCTGATGACGAGGATGAGGGCCGCGACGATGACGGCACTGCGCCAATCAGCGTGCGCGAGAACACCGTTCGTCGCCGCCGCGCCGAGCAGCAGGAGCATGACGAGGGTGAGGATCTGCTCGAGACGTTCGATGAACGCGTGCATGTCCGCGTAGTAGCGGTGGCCGCGCTCGGCCTGACGCATCGCCATCGCCGTGACGAACACGGCGAGGAACCCGTACCCGCCGGCGAGCTCCGTCAGCCCGTACGAGCACATGATCGCCGCGAGCGCGGCGAGCGGCTCACCGGCGTCGGCGAGGCGATACTTCTTCGCCGGCAGCCGGAAGAACAGCTTGCCGAGCACCCACCCGACGACGAGGCCGACGGCCACGCCGAGCGCGACCTTGCCGACGAGTTCCCAACCGAGCCACTTCCACCCCCAGTGCGACGGCGAGCCCTCGCTCGCCCACAGGATCGCGGCGTAGACGAACGGGAACGCGAGACCGTCGTTGAGACCGGCCTCCGACGTCAGCGCGAACCGCACCTCGTCCGACTCGTCGATCTCGGTGTCCTGCGTCATCTCCTGCGTGGCCTCGGTCTGCGGCCCATCGACCTGGACGTCGGAGGCAAGCACCGGGTCCGTCGGGGCGAGCGCCGCGGCGAGCAGCAACGCCGTCGGCGCGGCCAGACCGAGCGTCCAGCCGAGCAGTGAGACGCCCACGATGCCGAGCGGCATCGCGATGGCGAGCAGACGCCACGTCGGCGCCCACGCGCGCCACGACGTCAGGCTGCGAACGCGCATCGGCCGATCGAGGGCGAGACCGACACCCATGAGCGCGACGAGCACCGTCGCCTCGGAGGCATGCAGGACGAACGCCTCGTGCTCCTGCGGCGAGAACGTGAACCCCTTCGGCATCGGCGCGAGGCCGACGAGCGCCCCGACGCCGAGCAGCACCATCGGCGTCGACAACGGGAAGCGCTCGACGGCGGTCGGGAGGAAGACCGCGAGCAGCAGCGCGAAGCCGAGCACGATCCAGACGAGGTCAATGGCCACGAGACGCCTTCGATTCAGTGGGAACTCAGGGGGAGGGATTCGCTCGCGACAGTAGGCGATGAGCGCACCCGCCGCACGTCGGCGTCCGAGCGCGCACCCCGTCGGCCCTGCGCTCCGCGTCGTGTCCAGCCCGCGTGGCACCTGGGATCCGCGCCGATTCGAAGGCCAGCCGGACGCACCACACCCCACCGGGCGAGGGCCAGGGTGGGGCGTGGTCAGCGGTTCAGGACCGCGGCGTCACTGCTGAAGGCGACGGCGAGCGACGACGATGCCGCCGAGCGCACCCGCACCGACGAGACCCGCGACGCCGAGCGAAAGGGCGTTGGTGTCGTCACCCATGCGGTCGGTCTCGACCTTGGGGCCCGTGCCGGGCGTGGTCGCAGCCGTCGTCGACGTCGTCGTCGTCGGGACGGTCGTGTTGGTCGTCGGCGTCGTCGGAACCGGGGTGGTCGGAACCGGCGTCGTCGGAACCGGGGTGGTCGGGACCGGCGTCGTCGGAGCCGGCGTGGTCGGAGCCGGCGTGGTCGGAGCAGGCGTGGTCGGGACCGGCGTCGTCGGAGCCGGCGTGGTCGGAGCCGGCGTGGTCGGA